>JAAXVU010000021.1 GCA_013335325.1 Candidatus Omnitrophota bacterium
GGCCTCTGGTCTATCGGACTTCGCCGACCACGCTCTAAATGATCTCTCCTCTTAACGACACCGTGACCGCCTCGAGCGGCACGCTCTTGCCTGACCTCGCCAGGGCATCCTCGACGATACTTTCGGTACCGCCGCAGCACGGCACTTCCATGCGCACTACCGTTACCGAGCGGATATTGTTGCTGCGGAAGACCTCGGTCAGTTTGCCGACGTATTCCTCCAGGTCAGCATCCAGCTTGGGACAGAAGATGATCGCCACCTTGTCCTGCAAGAAACGGCGATGGAACTCCGCAAAGGCGAACGGCACACAGTCTGCACTGACCAACAAGTCCGCGCCGCACAAGAAAGCCGCCTGCGGATTCACCAGACGTAATTGCACCGGCCATTGCCTGAGCTGCGACGCGATACCCGAACCATCGGCTGATACCGCCGGGGTTACGCGTTTTTCGGCGCGAAAATCCCGCGTCATACCGCCGGGACATCCGCAGCCGGCTGGCCTGGGCTGTACCGGCTTCGGGGCGGCAGCAACACCCTTGGCCCGTAAATAGTCCCGGGCTTCCTGCAAAGACCGTAGCTGCCCATGATCGGCCAGATGCTTCAGATGCGACTGGACCGCCGCGTCTCCCCGCCCCATCACATTCTCCAAAGCGGCGGTCTCGTTGTAGGCGTCGGCCTCGCGTTCCTCAATAGTGATGGCACCCCGCGGGCATTCACCCAGACAAGCCCCCAGCCCGTCGCACAATGCATCAGCCGACAGGCGTGCTTTGCCGTCCGCAATGCGTATCGCTCCTTCATGACAAGCCGGCACGCACAAGCCGCAGCCGTTGCATTTATCTTCGTCGATCTTGATAATACCGCGCTGCATATGATCTCCTTAAGGTCAACCGCGGGCCAGGTCGGCCAGCGTCACCTTGCTCAACTGTTCCAGAAGAAGCGTTTCCATCTTGCCTATCTCTTTTCTGAGCGGACAGGTCCGCACTGAAGAGCACAGCTTCTTTTTGAACAGACAATCCCCCAGTGATATCTCTCCCTGAAAGATGGTCATGAGGTCCAGCAAACGTATCTTCTGCGGTTCCTTGTCCAGACGGAAACCGCCGCCGACACCCTTGACCGAACTCAAATACCCGGCTTTCTGCAGCATCTGCAGAGTTTTGCGCATAAATGGCCGAGGCAGTCCGAGCGCCCGGTCCAGATCAGCTGTTGAGACGATCCGATCCTCATCCTGGGCCATATAAAGCAATGCCCTTACTGCGTAATCCGTGCTTCGCGCCAAAAGATTCATGTCTTGCCTCCTCCTTCATCTAAAGGATACCAGCGTGGTATCATTTGTCAAGCCCAATTCCGGATAGAAAAAGAAACAACAGACACTTAATGCTGCTTAAGGGCCTGTTGTTTCTAGCGGACAAACAGTATGTCTCTAGGCAAAAGCGATGTTGATGATATCGTGCCGGCCCACCACCCCAACCAGCGTATTCCCGTCGTAGACAGGTATAGTGAGCGCATCTCTCTTGTGCATCAGCGCCACGGCCTTGGCCGCATTATCGTCTTTCTGCAGACTTAAGAAGTTACGGTTCACAAAGTCGCTCACCGGCCGCTCCGCCACAGCGCTTAACGCCTGCATCTTTTTTGTCCCATTCATGAAAACAGTGTCCATCAAAGCCAAGAGGTCGGCCGTTGTGAATACGCCCGCCAGCTCCTCAGGACGTGCGGGATCAATGACCAGTATTCCGTTTATCCTGTACCGAAGCAGGAGATGCGCGACGTTGCGTATGGAAACATCCGACTTAACCTTGATAGGATGATCGTTCATTATTTCGCTTACCGGCAAATTTAGCATAAGCCCCCCTGAAAATAGCCCGTTATCGTTGCAATAATTCTATCATTACTATTTTAGGCACATTTTGATTATTTATAAAAACATGCCGACTACTCGTAACACATCGAAAAGTTTCTTTGCTTCTATTTAATTGTATATTATACTTTTATTAATTATGAAATCCTTTGATAAAGGTTATTGCATGTCAAAATCCCGTAAAGGCCAAGTCTTTTTAGAATATGTCCTGATAGTAGTCGTTATATCTATGGCTATCCTAATAGGAGGCTCGGCCCTGAAACGCTCGATATTTGGCTCGCTGAAGATCCAAGAGGATTCCGTAATTGATTCCTTCTCAGAGCAACTACGCCAGTCGACCACTGGACTGATACCTCCAGCATCCTGCTCGTGTAGCCCTTGGATTGATGGCATCTGCGGCGCAAACCGATGCGCCCCCACCCAGATGGTCCGAATGCGCACCTGTACTCCAATTAATTGCGACACAGAAGAGCGGTGCGAAGGCAGAGAAACTTGCTGCACCACACCCGGGGCTCAGTCTCTTAAATGCGGTTCTCTAGTAGGCGGACTACCGGCCAATCCCAGCGCCGATGTTATAGACACGCCGGCACGCAACCCCGTCAACACAACATATCTCCCAGCCACACTTGGCACGTTCGAAGGAACAGTTTCCAAAGACGGCGTCGACACCATGGACTGCCTGGTCGGACAAATGCTAGTTTCCCGCACTTGCGGCGTGGCGCCGGTGGTCGGAGACCCCACTGATCCGGCCCAGCAAGGCAAGAGCCTGCAAGTTTCCGCCTGTACTGTAAGCTCTCCTGAATGCCAGCCAGGATGCTGGGGAACTATTGAAGCCGGATCCTCGGCATGCAATACCGCCTCTGCCACCGATGAATATGGCCGAGCTGGCAACAACCTTAATGCCGAGGTCAGTTACCGGAAAACAGGAGGCGTCATAATTAGTGGCGTTCTTAATACCGACAATCCCAGCCGGGCAGTTATGGCAGCCAGCAGCGCCACTGTCATAAACCCTGCTTACGTACTGCCTCACCCGCCCTATAATTCCGGGGCCAGCGTCGCAGATATTGATCAAACCATCTACATGGGCACTTGGCTTATGCCTTGGACCTATTTCGCCAGTCCAACTGGAGGTGGCAGCGCAACTGAATGCTCCGCCACCAGAAAATGCGAACGCATGTGTGCGGCGGGGGCAACCCCCTCCTCAACGCGGTCTTCTTGTATCCTGCCCCAATGCGACAATATAACGCATGTTGACCAATCCCAGGCCAGCTTCGTCGGAGGCAATCTGACCTTCCTGACCCCGCCACTAAAAGCCACGACCGCCTTCTCTGCAACCGTTACCGCACGTAACCTTAATTTCATCATGGGATGCTTCAACCTAAACGGCGATCTGATGCCAACTGCCGGCGGCAGCCACCAGGAATTGATCTTTGCCTATCCGAATGCCGCCTGCACATCAGCGCCCTTCACAGTCTCTGGCAAAAGTTATTGTTATCAAGACGGAGTGGCCACGAACCCAGCCTCCTCTTCCCTCTCGGCTTCCTGCACGGACTCAGCCCAGACGCTGGTCAGAGTACACAACTCGGCACCTACCGCTGATGCCGCCGATATGATGAGCTATACCATTATTTACCAGAAAAAGAATATAGGCGCCGACGTCCTGCTCCTGGCTGACGAATCAGCTAACGTTTACTTGTCAGACACTAACTGGCACAAGCTGCGGTTGCTGTACTCCTCTGCCAGCGCATCCCCGGCGGCCTCATGGCAGTTCCCCGCCCAATTTTATGCGGAAGGAAGCAGTGACGGAAAGATACACCTTATTGTAGAGCAATTGAACGCATTGAAGATAGGCACCGATGGAAATTCCAATCCCGGCGGAGTCAGCCTGCAAATGAATGGCTCTTCAGGGGCGAGTTGCTTTACAGAAGCAACCCCTGTTTACAATACGCACGGCGGTCGGGCCATCCCTACGCCTACCGAAGGAGCCTGGAACAATACCGGTTGCTGGATTTATAGCGCCCTTAATACCGGGCTGGATCAGCAAGGCGTCATGCATGAAATACGCGTCCAGGCAGATCTGGACGGCGGCGCAACCTGCTCATCCACACCGCCCACCCCACCACCTCCTCCACCGCCAGCGTGAGACCCGTATCCTGATTTCCAGATAGTTAACGGCGTTTGCCTGCCTTCCTGCGGACAACTTTTGCTGCAAAAAGGCTTGCTGGATGAAGGAATGGGTTGCTGCGACACAGGATGCAATCCAGGCCACACCTTGGCCGGTGTTATGAATGTAGCTGAATTTGACTGTCCGGTCTGTTGTGCCAGCTCGTCTCCTGGAGAAACGCACGCTAATATCTGCTACTAAGAAGAGACGTGTCAAACAAGTTACCCGAACTTGTTTCTCATGTCCACCAAGGCTACCCAAGGAACGCAAAACTGCTTTCTGGGCGCCTTTAGCTCTCCACCTGAGGCCCCCCGTCGACATTTACTCTTTATATTGATTGTTATTATTAGTTCTATTGAAATAATCCGGGGTAAAACGAAGGCGCTACCTGCTGCCGCGCGTTACAACCCGTCAGCGTTCTGCAGAGTAAGTGGAACTATGGACTTTGAC
Organism: Candidatus Omnitrophota bacterium; assembly: GCA_013335325.1. GTDB lineage: Bacteria > Omnitrophota > Gorgyraeia > Zapsychrales > Fredricksoniimonadaceae > JAAXVU01. The sequence goes on from JAAXVU010000021.1 coordinate 4,467, forward strand.
GGAACAGGACCAAAAAGGCCGTCGGTAACTTCCTGGCAATTGATGACGGGATAACGAAGACAACCGACAAGAAGAAAACCCGGGCCAGCCACCCTCTGGACTAAAGCGCGGCCCGGTATAAAAACTATTCAGCCTTGGCGATGTTCTCTAACAGAAACTCTTCGGTGCGGTCGGTGCCATCCAGCATGATGCGGAAGTACTGCTCGTTACGGTCCAGCAGCTCACCTTTAACGGTACGCCCATCCTTAAGTACTAAAGACACAACAGGATGCTTCTTGCCGCGAGCGGCGACGAACTTGCGTGATACCAGCCTGTTCTTCTGCATACGGAAATGCCCGTAAGTCTCGCCATTGACCTTGTCGACCTTATCAGCCAGATAATACGTCTTGACTCCCTGGCTATCCGCCGTAATTATTGAGAGATAGTTGGCATTCTTATCCGTCACTTCTCCTGTAATAAGATTGCCATTCTTGAGGATCACCGTGTCCGCCGAGGCCGAAGCGGACAAGATATACATTCCGACCACGACCGCTGACAAAACCGTCCTTGCCACTCGATTTCTTTTCATAAGAGCACTATCCTTTTAATACGGTTTTTAATGTGCCGCATCCGCGAACTCTATCCAGCCGCCAGGCCAGCTCCGTACATGCCGCCACCGGCATCACAGCACGCGACCTTACTGCTTGATCCCCAGTAGCCGCTCGATCTTCATCAACAGGACTTCATTCCGGAACGGTTTGGTCAAATAATCGTTAGCCCCCAGCCGCATGATAGACTCCACGCCATCCATGTCAAGGGCGCCGGAAACAGCCACGATCTTAACGTCCTTGCTGGCTGGGTCCTGACGGATCTGTTGACAGACCTCAAACCCGTTCATGCCAGGCATTTTGATATCTAGTAGTATGAGCCCTGGGCGAAACTCCGCAAACTTCTTGCCGGCGGTGAATCCGTCGTAAGCCACGTCTATCTCAAAAAGACCCCGGTTAAGCAGGACGCGCCGTATGGCGTTAGTCATCTCGTGGTCATCGTCCACGATAAGCACTCTTATCTTGTTAGTATGCGCCAACTCAGGAGGGATCGGCATATTATACTCATTTAGAAACTTCAGGAAATCTTCCAGGCTGACGCGGCTATGGTTGCCGGGTGTCCGGTAGGCTTTCAACTTGCCCTCATCGACCCATTTTAGTACCGCGCGGTCAGTGACATGACAATAGCGGGCAATTTCTCCGGTCGTTAAAGGCGCTTTTTCCATGACAGGCCCCGTTACTGTATGTGTATTCGATCAGGCCGTCTGCCAGCAAAGCCACTAGCCGACGGTCAGATGTCACCCCTGCCTAACCGCATACAATAGTTTAAGATTATAGAAACGGATAAACTTCTCCCGTTCTTCCTGATCATCTGCGATCACTTTAACTCCGGTTGCGTAGCCCTTCTCTTTCTCCAAGAAACCAGACCAGGTAACCTGAGTTAACAGCCGGGCCAACCCCATGCCCTGCAGTTCTACGGTCAATTCAACCTTGTCTGCGAAACAAAATTCCTTGCCGCACACAAAGCAAAGGCCTTGGGGACTAATATTAACGATCTCGACCTTTAGCCCCTTGCCACGGGCCGAGACACGCGCCATCGCCGGCAAGGATACTTCCACCCGTCTCCATTCGCGCTGTTCAATCATAAGACATGCACCCAGATAAGGTTAAGGGCCAATATTATTCCTCGGGCACTCGAAGCTCACTTCTTCTCCCAATCCGCGAAAGGATTGCGAGCTCCGTCCTTCTTGGTGAAGAAGTAATAAATTGCCAGACCTATTAACGGTAACAAAAGCAAAGCGGCGGTCCAAGCTGCCTTGATCCTGGCAGGCTTCTTGGCGGCGAGAACAAACCCGACAATAACTAGATTGACGGCAAGAATGAGGATAAGCAATCGGAACATATACTTCTCCTATCGATGCGCCCATTATATGCGGTAGGGTCGCCTGACTCAAGCAAGAAATCAACTCGCAGCCGCGCTGAAAGTCATGCCTGGCGCCGGCAGACCGTACGCCAAAACCACCAAGCCGCCAGTACCGCCAACGCGCCCAGCACCGCCAGCTTGGTGTACTTGACTACCATAACGCCGAACATCCCCAACAATATCAACCGCGGAACAACTCCGATGGCAGTGCAAAGTACAAAAGGCATAAATGGGATCTTGGTCATGCCTGAGGCAATGGAAAAAACCTTAAAAGGAATAATAGGAATAAGCCTTCCCAGCAGAACTCCCCAGACGCCGTTACGGGCCGCAAAATCCTGGGCTTTCTCTATATGGTGCGGCTGGATGAAGATATACTTACCGAAACGCATGATCACCGGCAAGCCGGCGTAACGCCCGATGGCGTATCCAACCATGGCACCCAGCGTTGAGCCGATTGAGCCGTAAACTACAATTGACAAAAGAGGCACACCGATAGCCCCGGCGCCGGCGATCACTACTTCAGACGGTATGGGGATAACACTGGATTCCAGGAACATAGCGACAAAAGTCCCCATGTCACCATGTTGTCTGATAAGCTCCGCGATCTGCGGCGGCATAGCCTCGGTCATAATGATCCTCCTGAAATTATGCGTAGGGCGAAATTCAGCCTCGCTATTAAACTCAAGCGCGTTCGATCTTCCGCCGAATTTTCCAACAGATTACCCGCCAGCTGCCCGACGGTCAAGCCTTCATATCTTTTATTTATTACGCAAACTCACGTACGTTCAGGCCAAGAAAACGCGCCCACAGAACCTGCCTGCAGCTTTAGAAACGCGAACGGTACCGAAACAATAACCGGTCATCTTCTTCCTCTGTGGTAGGTGCCGTCTGACCGGAAGACATAGTGCCGGTCTTAAGCTCCTTCTGCGCGCTGATGGTCAGGCGTTCCGTCAGATGGTAGTCGCTCTCCAAAGTCTGCGTGACGTCGCGCGTCCGGGCCTCAGCGGACGACCTGGGACCGACGCGGACGCCATATCCGACACCCAGCTTGTCGTTGACATCCTTAAGAAGGGAGACACCCTGCGCCTTCTCATCTGCGATGAGCGAAATATCACTCAGGCCAAACCGCTCCACCACCTTGCCGCGCGACCCGCCGAAAAGCAGATACTCGACGAAATTGCTGGTAAGCTGCGGCGTCATACGGTTGCCGGCCAGCGCGCTGTCCATACCGGACCAGCGACGGCCGGTGGCCAGCATCAACAGCAGCTGTTCTTTGGGGTACGGAGCATCAGACTCGAGCTCCACCTTAGGGTTGTCGCGTGTACCGGTAACCCGGACATCGATCTTGGTCCGCGCTACACGGGAAGTGGCGTTGATATCCAGTTCGGGCCAGGCCAGGCGGCCGGAAAAATTCAGCCGGCTTTCCAGCAGATCAATACGCACCGCCGGACTTTGCAAATGCCCACCCAGCATGTCCAAGCGGCCGTAGGTTTCCCAGCGCACAGCTCCGCGCGCGAACCTCAGATCAATACGGACCGGACACTCCTCCAGCACAAAGCCGTTGCGCACAATACGCTCCGCCGTAAACTGTCCGGCCACCCACGGACGGTTAAAGAAACCTCCCGCCACGAGGTCGATGTTTCTTAGAGTTCCCTTCATTGGAGGCACGTCGAAGAATTTCGTCAGGATGTCCCGGACATCGGCCAGGTCCAGCGCATGTGTATAAATATTGGCTGTGAACGAATTGCCGCGGACCTTCACATTCATCACAACTGCCTCGTCACCGTGAGGAAACAGCCGGCCGTTATCAATATCAACCGCCAGCCCCGACAGGGCCAAGGCGTGCAGCCGGACCGACAAGGCCTGCACTCGCAGCATATTCCCCGGCGGCAGGCGCGGGATATCCTGCACCTGCAGGTTCTGCACCACAATGCCCCGGGCCAGACTGCCGTCGATACTGTCCCAGGATATCCGCTGCGAACCCAGGGTGTCTTGCGCGATCTGCCGCACCGTGAAACGTGCGCCCAAAGGAGTGCAAAGCAGCCAGCCCAAAAAAAGCGCCGCCCCTATGATTAAAGCGCAGACGACCAGCATGAGAATTCGCAAAATTATCCTAATCACGCCACTATCTTACGGATAAATCCTGTACCGGCAAGTATTAATGCGCCGCCACGGGCATGGCCGCATGTTTGGGACGACGCAGCATCGCCACGAAAGGCACAATACACAGAAGGGCCACAGTGCATATAAAGAATACGTCGACAAAGGCGAACAGGTTCGCCTGGCGGACAGACTCCTGGAATATCACGGCCTCGGCGGCACCGGGGGCCGGCGCGCCCTGCAGCTGAGGCAGGGCTGTCACCCGGGAAACGGCATGCTGAAAAGCGGGATCGTAGGGGTTCATCTGCTCAACAAGCCGGGAATGGTGGAACTGAGTCCGGCGTGCCAGTATGGTAGTGACAAACGCCACACCAAAACTTCCGCCGAGGTTCCTTAGCAGGTTGTAGATGCCGGTCGCGTTCCCCATCTCCTCCTTGGGCACGCTGGACAAAGTCAGCATGGTCAGGTTGATGAACACGCACGCCATCCCCACCCCCATGAAGATGCGGCTTACCAGAAGAAAGTCAAAATCAATGTTCAGGTTCAGGCTGGTCAGATACCAGGTGGAATAAGCATTCAGGAGAAGCCCGATTATCAATAACAGCTTGGGACTGACCCGGCTGGCCAGCTTGCCGACTATAGGCATGGCCACCAGGACCGCCAGACCGCCAGGTGCGATCACATATCCGGCCCACAAGGCGTTATACCCCATCAGCCTCTGCAGAAACAGCGGCAGGATCACTATCGTGGCAAAGAGCACGAAGAAAGTGACGAACATGATGCTATTGCCGACGGCGAAACTCTTGTTGCGGAACACCCGCAAGTTGACCACCGGCTCCTTGGAACGCAACTCCACAAATACAAAAGCCAGAAGCGATATAAGGGAGATCACTGCCATCAGCACGATATGTCCGGAATTAAACCAGTCGTCCTGCTGTCCGCGATCAAGCACCACCTGCAGTAAGCCCAGACCGACGGATATTAGCATCAGACCCCGATAGTCTATGCGGCTTAACGATACGCGCTTGAGATACGGCGGGTCTTTTATCACCAACGAGACCATGATGATCGACAATATCCCGATAGGAATATTGATGTAAAAGATCCAGTTCCAAGACCAGTTGTCCGTTATCCAGCCGCCCAGGATAGGCCCGATGATCGGCGCGAAAATGACGCCGATCCCGAAGACCGCCATGGCCTTGCCGTGCTCCCTCGGCGGGAAGGTCTCAAGCAGGATCGTCTGCGACATAGGCTGCAAAGCCCCGCCGCCCAGACCTTGCAGCACGCGGAAGAATATCAGCGCCGGCAGGCTCCAGGCCATGCCGCATAGAAAAGAGCTTACTGTAAACAACACTATCGAAAAAAGCAGGTAGCGCTTGCGGCCAAAAACCCGGGCCAGCCAGCCGGTCAAAGGGATTATTATGGCATTCGAAACCAGGTAGGAGGTTATCGCCCAGGTCGCTTCATCGACGGTAGCCGACAGGCTTCCGCGGATGTGATCTAGCGCCACGTTGACCACGGAAGTGTCGATAACTTCCAGAAGCGTGGGGATAATGACGACCAGCGCGACGATCCATTTGTTAATAGGCCTGTCCATGGGACTATTTGACCCGGACCCGGGCCACCACCGACATGCCGACCCTAAGCGGCCGGGACGGGTCATGTGACCTGTCGAGGACGATCTTTACCGGTATGCGCTGGACTATCTTGACGTAATTACCCAGGGCGTTCTCCGCCGGAAAGAGCGAGAAAGCCGCGCCGGTACCGGCCATCACACTCTGAACCTTGCCGGAAAATGTCTGCCCGGAATACGTATCTACATGGATAAGCACCTCCTGGCCGGGACGCACGTCCCGCAACTGGGTCTCCTTGAAATTGGCCACGACCCACACATCCTCCAGCGGCACCACGGCCATCAGAGGCTGTCCAGGCTGGACCTGATTGCCATCCTCGACGGACTTCTTGGTCACCATGCCGTCGGCAGCTGCGCGTAACTTGGTGTACCCCAGGTTGAGCCTGGCGATGGCCAACGCCGCCTCGCGCTGCTTTACCAGCGCCGCCTCCAGCTCGCAAGCGGCCTGCGCCTGCAAAACCTGCTCACCGGCCGACTTGACCTGTGACTTGGCAAGTTCCGTGGCCGTACGGGCCTTTTCCAATCTCTCCAGGGCATAGGCCCCTTCGGCGAAAAGACGCTCCGCCCGACGGCTGTCCGTCTCGGCCTGACGCAGGCTGGTGGCCTGTATCTCCACGTTGGTCTTAGCCACGTTGATCCGGGTGAGCGCTTCGCGGTACCGGGCCAATTCGGCTAGATAAGCTGCGCGCGCATCCTGGACCTTCACTATATAATCCGACGGGTCGATCTCGGCCAATAGCTCGCCTTGCTTCACCGTCTGATTGTCGGCGACCACAACACGCCTGACCGTGCCAGGTATACGGGCAGAAACCTGATGGATACGCCCCGTAATATAGGCGTCGTCAGTAGCAATATAGTTCAATCCCTCCAGCATATGCACGGACCACACGCCCACTCCAAAGGCTAATGCTATCACGACGAGAAAGCCTATCACCTTTTTGCCTTTAGCCCTTCCCTGCTCCGCTTCCATATATCCTCCTTAAACTCGACCGCGCGGCCTTCACTCCGTCGGGTGATCATATTCATCGCCGTCTTACACGACGGCGCTGCTCACTTTATATATTCCTCTCCGATATCCCGCCCCATGGTATAAAGCAGCCGGGCCCTGGCGCGCTTACGCTCGTACACACTCTTCCACAGGTCCGTCTTGGTGCCGGACAACAGGGTCAGCGCATCCAGCACTTCAGTGGAGGTGCCGGCGCCTTCCTTGTAACGGACTCGGTTAACCCGCAGGTTCTCCTCGGCCTGGCGTATTGCCGTCCGGCTCGCGGATATCTGGGATGTCGCCGTATCAAGATCGCGGTAAGCCTTTTCCACCTCTGAACGGATATCATCTGTTGCTTTGCGGCGCTGCTCGAGTATCTGTTCATGCTGGGCCTTTTCTCTGGCCGTCTCTGCCTTGGTCAGGCCACCGTCGAAAATATTGAATCTAACCCCCAGGCTGAGCGCCCAGTTGTCATCGCGGGCCTGATAGCGATTCTGCGCGTAGTTGTAACCGCCATTGGCGAAAAGCACCGGCTTGTCTCCGGAACGGGCCGCCTCTTCGCGAAACTCGGACGCCCGTGCGGCCTTTTCCAGCAACTGCAATTCCGGCCGGTTAGCGGCCGCCATCGCCTGCGCTTCCTTAAGCGATGGCTGCATTTGCGCTATCTCAGGATCGTCGAGAAGAAGCGGGGTCTTGTCATCCAACGCCAGCAGTGCCTTAATCCGGGTCAGTCCGGCCAGGCGGACATTCTTCAAGGCAACCAGGTTCTGCCTGGCAGCGGAAAACTTGACCCTCACCGTAAGCAGATCATTCTTCATGGACACGCCTTCACGCCACAGTATGGTGACGTCCTTAAGATGCGAGGCCAGGCTGGACACAGTGTCGCGCGCCACAGCGACCAGCCGGTCCGTCTCCAATAGATCGAAATAGGCGCCAATAAACTCCAACGCAGCCTGGTTTTGCACTCGCCGGATCTCGTCAGAGACCGCTTCCTCGCCGACCCGTGCCGCCTTAAGCCCGGAGCCGCTGGCCCCGAAGTCGTAAAGGGTCTGGTAAACGCCCAAGCCGGCGAAGTTAAAATCTTTTTGTGCGGTGAATATCTTGCTGCCACCAAGGACGGATGCCGGTTGATAAACATAATGCTGTCTGCCAGCGTTAGCGCTCACCTGCGGCAACAGCGGCGAGCGCGCACGACCGACGTCTTCATGCGCCATGGCGGCTGACCGACGGGCCACCAGGACAGCACGGCCTTCCCGTGAAACGCGGGCCAGCGCCTCGTGGAAAGCCAGCCCCGCCGACACCGAAGGCACACCAAAAGAAAGGGAAGTCGAGGCCAATAAAAAAAGCCCGGTCATAAATCTTGTAACAAAATTTATTCTGCGCATCATCCCGACCATTCGGCACCATCTAATGTTTCCAATTAAATGATCCCCTGCTAACGATTCCCAACCAGACTTGAGAGACCGACTAACGTTATTTCTTTCTCGGAACCTGCGACTCCAGCCGAGCGATAACCTTGCCTGCCCGCGCCATGAGCTCGCTAAAGTCACTGGAGGGCATCAAACTGATAAGCTTCTTGTCGGGTTTGGCAAAGATCATAACTTGGTCTCCGGCATTGATATTAAGCTCTTTGCGAAGCTCCGCCGGAATCACCAGCTGCCCCTTGGACCCTACGTTCGCCGCTCCATACGTCTTGCCCTGAAATATTGCCTCCATACTTCTTCTCCTTTGTGCGATAAGTATGAAAAGTATCCCGTCGCCCAAAGTAAGTATATACCGACGCAATAGCGTAAAACAAGTCCTGGCCAGGCCGCAACCGGCCTGCCTGTGACGGTCAAAAGCCGTCTTGACTCCAGTGCGGCGGCGTACTACTGTGGATGAGAACCATTTCCGATCCGGCCACCAGCCGACCGACATAAGGAGACTCTATGAAATACCGCAAACTGATCGCACCTTACCTTATAAGTAACGGCCGTAAATTCCGGCTCGCTCAAATCCGCCCTGACGATGGCGCACGCCAGGAACTCAAAAAACGTATCGACGAACTTATGGCCGGCAGCGTGGCCCGGCTTTCCGAACTGCAGGAGAAACTGTACGCCCAGAACACCTGGGGGATGCTCATCATCTTCCAGGCCATGGACGCCGCCGGCAAAGACAGCACGATCAAACACGTACTCTCAGGAGTCAATCCCCAAGGTTGCGAGGTCTTCTCTTTCAAACAGCCTTCGGCCGAAGAACTGAACCACGACTTCCTCTGGCGCGCCGCCCAACGCCTTCCCGAACGAGGCCGCATCGGCATATTCAACCGCTCTTACTACGAAGAGACCCTGGTGGTCCGCGTACACCGGGAACTGCTCGACAAACAAAAACTCCCTGACGGTCTTACCGGTCCCGGCATCTGGCAGGAACGTTTCGAGGATATCCGCTCTTTCGAACGCTACCTGACGCGTAACGGCATTTCGCTGTTAAAGATATTCCTGCACGTTTCCAAAGACGAGCAGCAACGCCGTTTCCTCAAGCGCCTGGACAAACCGGAAAAGAACTGGAAGTTCTCGACGGCCGACCTGGAAGAAAGGAAGTTCTGGAAAGATTACATGGATGCCTACGAGGAGATGATCCGCCACACTGCCACGCCCCACGCGCCCTGGCTGGTGGTACCGGCCGACCACAAATGGTTCGCTCAGCTGGTGGTCGCCGCCGCCATCATCGAGAAACTGGACTCTCTTAAACTGTCATTCCCCCGGATGACGGCAGAACAGAAGGATCAACTGAAGAAAGCGCGCACCCGGCTGGCCTGACCGCCAGTCGTCACCGCGGCTCTGGATGGACTGTCACATCCGCGTTGGGTTCCAGTTCCCGGATGGACGACTCTATAACTTCGGTCATATGGTGCGCCTCCCTAAGCGACATCGCACCGTCCAAAAGCACATGCAGGTCGACAAACACCTGCGCCCCGGAAGCCCGGACCCGCACATTATGACAATTGACGACACCGGGGATCTTCTCCACCGCCACAATAACCCTGGCGCTCAACCCTTCCGGCGCAGAATCCAGCAAGGCGTTCACCGTCCGCCGGCCCAGCCGCATGCTTACCTGCACCACGATGATGGCGACCACAATGGCCGCGATCGAGTCGGCGTAATGCAGGAAGTCCGAACCGCGGATCACGTCGCTTAAGGAAACACAGACCAGACCGACAATGACTACCGCCGAGCTCCATATATCCGTCGAGAAATGCAGGGCATCCGCTTCCAGGGCCTGGCTGTTGTACTGCTTCGCCACCCTGTGCAGCATGCGCGAACGGGAAACATCCACCACGATAGAAATGATCATGACCAGATAAGACCAGACATTCACCTCGATCGCCACTCGGTGCGAGATCAGGCGATTGGAAGCCTCGTAAATGATCCAGACGCAAGTCATAAGCAAAAGCAATGTTTCGAAGAGAGCCGAGATGTTCTCCACCTTGCCGTGGCCGTAAGGGTGGTCCTGGTCGGCCGGCACCGCCGAGATGCGCACCGCAAAGAACGTCACGATCGCCGCCACAAGGTCGAGGCCCGAGTGAGCCGCCTCGGCCAGTATACCTAGACTGCCCGTCGCCAAGCCGACAGTGATCTTCATTCCCACCAGTCCGAGAGCGGCCAAGACCGAACTCTGGGCGGCGCGCTCCTTGTGCACATTGGCGCCATGGATGTGAGTGGCTGATGCTGATTTGCTCTTAAAAAAAGAAAAGGCCATGCGTCATTATTCTCTCGTAGAATGGATTAAACCTGCGCGGCGAAACGCCGGCCGTATTCAACACACCGGCCCACGGCTGTTTCATCGGGCTCCCATATGTTGGTAATGCCTTCGTCTACTATCTCGTATCCGCCGCCGCGCAAAAGCTCGGTCAGGCGTTTCTGGGCTTCGCCCGACCAGCCGTAACAGCCGAACGCCGCAGCCTTCTTACCCTTGAACGCCAGGCCTCGAAGTTCTTCCAGGAGCAAGGCGATCGAGGACAGCACGCACTTGTTGTGTGACGGCGAGCCCACCAGGAATGCCTTAGAGCGGAAGATCTCCGTGGCCACGTCGTTCTTATCGGAACGGGCCATGTTCATGACGCTAACGGTCACCTCGGGATCAGCCTCGCGGATACCCCGGGCGATCGCATCGGCCATTACCCGGGTCCCGCCCCATATCGTGTCATAGACAATAGTGATGCGGTTCTCCCGGTATTCGTTGGCAAAGGCAGCGTATTTATCGACGACCTTAAGCAAGTCCCCGCGCCAGCAAGCGCCGTGGCTGGTGCAGATCATCTCAATAGGCCAGTTAAGGGCTTTCAACTCTTTTATCTTGGCATCAATGTTCTTGCTCCAGGGTGCCAGGATATTGGCATAATACTTGATAAGTTCGTCTTCCAGTATGCACGGGTCGATGAGATCGGCCCAGACCTTGTCGGTAGCCAGGTGCTGCCCGAAAGCATCGTTGGAAAAAAGGATATTGTCCCCGGGCAGATAGGTGAACATGGTGTCCGGCCAGTGCATCATTGTCGCCTCAAAGAAGACCAGCTTCTTGCCGTTGCCGATATCCAGGCTGTCGCCGGTCCGTACCGGATGGAAGTTCCAGTCCTTGTGGAAATGCCCCTTGAGCGACTTAACGCCGTTCGGCGTACAGTAGATCGGCACCGACGGGATCTGCTCCAGCAATTCACACATGGCGCCGGAATGGTCGATCTCGGCATGGTTGACCACGATAGCGTCGATCTTCTGAACCGCCACCTCTTTGGGCAGCTCGCGCATGAATTCGGCGGCGAAAGGCTGCCACACCGAGTCGATCAGCACGGTCTTGCCTTCCTTGATCAGATACGAATTATAGGTGGAACCGTGATGGGTGGAGAGCTCTTCGCCGTGAAAATGCCTGAGCTCCCAATCGACCTTGCCCACGGAATAAACGTTATTCTTGATCCTGACTGCCATAAATACCCCTGAAAGTCAAAAGGCCGTTGCCCCGAATATCACAACTATCCGGGGGCCGCTCCGAGTTGGATTATTTTATCTTGCCGTGCACGACCACCTTGTCGCCGGTGATCTTCGAGTTCGGCACAATAACTACCTTCTTGTCATCGGTGTGGATGATGGTGTTAAACATCTGGATCTCGTGTACCCGCCCGGCTGTGCCGCCGCCCTCGATGAGATCACCAATATCAAAAGGCTGGAAGATAAGGAGCATGACGCCGGCCGCAAAATTGGACAAGGCCCCCTGCAAGGCCAGGCCGATGGCCAGGCCCGCCGCGCCGACAATGGCCACAAAAGACGTGGTTTCGATACCCAATTTGCTTAGCGACGCGATAGCCACAAAAAGCAACATAGTGTAATACAGCATAGTCCTGCCGAAAGCGACCAGCGAGGCCTTCACCTTGGCGCGGGTCATTACCCCTTCGGCCACGTTGGCTATAATCTTTGCTACCCATTTACCCAGGATGAAGATAGCGGCCGCAGCCAGCAATCTCCAGGCAAAAGGCACCACATACTGCTGTACTATCTGTTGGGCTTGTTCTGGCATATCATTCCTCCGATTAATATAAAACCTTCCCGACAACCTGATCTACAGATAACGCAAACTGTGCCGGCGATCCCGATATCTGCCGCACTATTCCCACTACCTGCTCCCGAAGGAGCCAAGAAGACCTTTGACGCCGTTGACCGTATTCGTGGCATCCGCCTGGACTTGCTGAGCCTGCTTGGATTGCGTCGACTGCGCCTGGGTTTGCTGCAATTTGTCCTGGGCAAGCTTGGCCAGGGCGGCTTTGGCGTCGGTCACGATCTTCTGCGCGCTCAAGGACTTGGCATTCACGTTGGTGACAACATAATTGGCCAGCTGTAGTGCCATATCATAGTTCTTCTGTGTCATGAAAGTCTGGGCCTTGGCCACTATGAAGTTCTCCTTCTCGGAGGGAGTCTTCAGCTTGTTGGCATCATTTACCACCGCTTGGGCCTGCGGACTCAAAGCCTGTACACCTGCCTGAACTGCGGCCTGTCCCACGGCCTTGAGCCAAGACGAACCGGTGGCGGTCTGCTCGGCCAAGCCTGGCGTCACAAGCGTACCGGTTAGCGCCAACGACATAAATAGCAACGACTTCCTCTTCATGTTCGGTATCCTTTCTTTGAGTGGATAGTAAAATAGCACAAAATTTGGTCGCGAGAGAGCAATTTCTATTACAGAAAAACCCGGGGGATCTCCCGGGTTTTTCAAGCTCGCTTTCCTGAGCATCCGTCACTTCTTGAGACATACTCCGCAAGGCTTGTATCCGGCTTTCTCCGCCACGGCCGTATCCTTATAATAGACCTTGTTCTCGGTCTTCATATTTCCAACCATTTTGCAATTCTGCTTATGATACTTGCCGCCGTCCTGAGTAGCGACCAAGGCATCTGCCGACGGGGGCGGGTTGCAAACCTTGCACGGCTTATAGCCTTCCTTTACAGCATCCTCTGGTTTGGCGTACTTTACAAGCTTGTCGGTAGAGATCTTCTTGGCCACACTGCAGTCAGCATAATGGTACTTCTCGCCGCCCTTGCTGGCCACGAACGCGGAGTCCTCAGCCCGGACCAATCCCAGCCCAGCTGCCAGAAACACTCCTGCCACTACAATTGATAATAGTTTTTTCATATATCCTCCGTGATTGAAATTTAAAATAACACAATCCCGCCGGTTTGCATGCCCGGAAATAGTGAAGCCGAAAGCGCATACTGCTATACGCTTTCGGCTGAATTGGTTCTCAGAACGCCCGGGCCGCCTACGACGGTCCGCGGCAATGAACGCTATTTATTAATTAAATCTACCACCGAGACGGGCCGGATCCCAATAATCCTCGGCGAGAATCCATCTATTCGTAAATCCTTTACCGGCTGGCTGGACAAGGACAGCGGCACGCCCTTGCCGTCGCGACGGATCTGGAAGTCCATCGCCGCCGGATCCAGGTTCACACCACCGGTTTGCTGCGCGGCATCCATCGGCTTTAAAGCCGCCGCGATCGCCGTCCCTATCCCGGTCGCATCATTCGTTGTCCGGAACTCGACTTTTCTGCCACCAGTCTCCGCCATCTTATTCTTTACACGGCTCATTACGATTGGATTGTTTATCGCACTGCCGTCATAAGCAATGATCGGCGACTCGATCTTGCGTTCTGGGTCGATCGCCTCAAGGACACCGGAAAGCACGGCTCCGATCAACTCACCGGACCTTGCCAAATAATACCTGCTCGGCTCCTGAAGCAGCCTCCAGTCGGCTTCTTTCAAACCAAGATCTGTCCCAAACTTCTCGATCAAACCCTGGTTTTTTTGCTCGATGGACATTTTATCATCTGCCGCAAAAGTCAGAATACGGGAATCTATCTCCGGGAAGGCGAACAGCTTCTGTATCGCCGTATAGCCTGCCATCTTGTCTGCGACCTGCCTACGCAACAACTCGATAAGGTATTTTCCAGATACCATCTTCTCGAATTTATGAACACCCGGGTCGACCTCTTCAAATACTCTCCGATCCATATCAGTGATCAATCCTGACGAAATATCGTCAAAAGCCCCGAACTCCAAATTGATCCATTCTCCAGTCAACGGATTACGTACGCCCATATTGAATCCAGTCCCGTCGATAAAGGAGATACTACTGCCCGCTATTGCCAACCCTAAAGCAACAACGTCATTAGGCATAGCCATAACCTTCACCAAGCCCCGTATCTCCGGGTTGCGGTCGATGGCGTCCTGATGCAACTTGCGCAGACTCGGCGCCTTTTTTCCGGTCTTCTTCACATCCTCTACGGACAATCCCGGGAAGGCCCAGCCCTTTATATTATTCTGCTCAAGCTGGACCACCACTTCTCCATCTTCTTGCGTGACCACGGTAGGGAAAGAAAAACCCGCTCCCATATTAAGCGTCTTCTGCAAGATAAGCTTACCGTTATCGCCGTCTGACTTTATTTTTCCGACCATTTCAGCTATCTTGCTGGCAACAAAATCCATCACCTCTTCAATCGGCACCTCTCCAGCAACATAATTCTTAGGGAATTCTGCCTTGACTGTATATTGATGCAGAGTAACTGGCTTTTGGCCCGGAATCGCATGAACGAGTAAGACCCGTAAATTGGTCCCGCCCCAGTCAGTAGCGATATAATAACCTTCTTCTATACCCGTCATGTCTGTCAGGAAAGACCGTAACCGCGATAATCCACCCGTCGGCTCTCCGTTCATCGTCCGGTTGACTGCGTCACGCACATGCTCGCTCAAGCCAGCCAAGCGCTCATTCTTCTGCATTGCCTCCAAGGCATCCTGGACGAATTTCAAGGAAGCTCCGGTCTTTTCTGCCAACTCCTGAGGAGTCATTGTTCTATTATCTTGGGCGGCCTTAATAACATCCTGCCGGGTGATAATAGTGTAGCGGACTTGCCCCTGCTTCTGCTGACCGGGCTGGATCCAATTCTGCAATAACGGATGATCCTGGGGCAATGCGAAGGGATCCCTGACCGAAGCCGTCGGCTCCATGCCGACGATGCCTGGCCATTGCGTCCACATTGTGGCCCAAGGGAACCTGCCAGCGTCCGCCTCAACCCGAACCTGCCGGTCACCGTTGGTCAGCCAGGCCCGCCATGATCCGTTATTAATCTTAGGCTGATAGGTATCATTCAAATCCAGCAAAGCACCGCTTATGATTTCCGGCTCTGACCGCAGATCATTGCCCGCATGCACTGGACGCTTGGCATTACCCGGAAAAGCGATGGTCGTATCCGCATCCAATTCTAGCCGTACCGGGCCGTTATTCTGTTCGGCCTCGAACCAGGGATGACTGCCAAGCAGATC
>JAAXVU010000163.1 GCA_013335325.1 Candidatus Omnitrophota bacterium
GACGGATGAGCTCGGCCAAGTCCGGCTCAGACACGGCATGCAGAGCCGCCAGCCTCAAAAGATCCCGTGACCGCAAACTGTCTATGGCCTTCTCGACGTTGTACCAGTTGGTATTCTGCACCAGCACAGCGCCGACCATTACTTCGAAAGGAGTGCGTGCCGGCCACCAGTGCTGCGGGCCGTACACATCCAGCAGGCGTTCGTAAATGGCCCGAAGGATCCTGCCCTTGCGGACCTCAGTCCTGCGCACCTTTGCCGACATGCTCCACCCGCTTAAGCTGCCCTGCAGTATCAAAGAAGACGTAGACCTTGAGCCCGTCGAAGTAGCGTGTTGGGTAGCGATACAGCAAGCGCTCCTCCGGCTGGCCTTCCGGCAACTGGACAACCTGCGTCAATACCGGCTCTCCGAAACGGGCGATAAAATCCGGCTTGCGGCTGTATTCCCGGAACGAACTACCGGCCTTGACCGCCGACAACAGCTCGTCGAACTTGCGGCTGCAGTCGGCAACATAGGCCGCCTGGTCGTCCTTGTTATCGGAGTAATCTTTAAGGACCATCGCCTGGTCCATGTGCGCGACCACCGCGCAGGAAGAAAATACGAGGCTGCAGACGAACACAAGAAGGTACAACATGTAGTCTCCCGGTACCGATACGAGCCGCCTTCCGGACGGCGATAGCAGAGATGATAGCATCAATGCCCGGCCGGCTCCAGAACATCCGAGAGAGAATAAATGGGCGTGATAGCGGTGATCACGCCGCGCAATCCGGCGGCATCGCGCAACAGACCATCCAGCGCCTGATCATTCATTACGCCGTTCATGATCTCGCCGCTGCGTGCGACAGCTATATTACGGGCGTCGATACCACCCTGGACATCATTAACAACTTTTATAACTTGTGCGTTATCCCGCACCTGTTCCAGCGTATTCTGAATACCGTCTAACAACCTTTCCAAACGAAGCGCCTGTTCAATGGGCGTTGCTTGACTGCCTTGCAAACGAAGCATCCAGGCTTGTAGCTCTCCCCATACTTCCATGCCAGAAAACAACTCGCCTAAATAGCCAGCATACTTTGCTTCTGGGGATCCATCGTTCAAATAATGATGAAGCAGCGCGTCATAGCCATAACGATCTTCCAGGTTGTGCTGCATCTTCAAAAAAGCTGACAAACTTTTATTTTCCACCGTATAACTTCCTTCTTGTCCAAACACGGTAAACTTAAAGGCCTCCTTGACCTGGTCTGCAGATTCTAACACAGACTTAATTTCGGCCCTATGCTCGTCAAAATATGCCAGCATATTATTAACAAGGCCGCTATCCTCAATGGCACGTGCTTCCTTCAATGCCAAGCCTTCTTCATAAGCTCGCATGTTAGCGGCTGAAGTGATCCGGCTCTCCATAATGGATATCAGTCTAGGCGTTAAGGCCGAACCCTGATTGAAAGCATTATGCTCTGGATCAGAATTCCACAGCCTCATCATCGGATCATAGACCGTAGTACGCCAAGACTCCGGAGTATTCTGTAAGGGCATCAGGGTGTTACCACTGCCAGTCGTCTCTACCTGATAGGCCCCGTCCTTATAAATCATCTTTAGATGTATTCCCTGATCAGCTATGACACCTTCCCGATGGGGGCCGGTGGCCACATAAGTGCCCGGGGAGTAGACCTCGGAATATTCAGCCGCCCCGGTCTGAGGATCCGAATCCAGCACCATGATATCCAGAGTATCCAGAATAGCGACTTTCTCCTCTGGCGAACAGTGATCCAGAAAATAAAAATTGCCCGGATATCCCTTCGGGTTATCTTTCTTGGCTTTCACCACATTATCTTCCATCTTGGAGAAATATTCCCGTAAATAATCACTATGAGGCCCCTGATATCTGCCCACTAAGAGGACGTTATAGCCTGCCTTGACCAAATGCCACATATTTTCCTCAGTAAAAGCACGCTTAATCCCCTCCTTCTCAGCAACAGCTCGCACTATGTTACCGACCACAGGACGATTTAGATCCAACTCAACAGTACGCCCACGATATGTTTGCAACTTCAATGTATTAACATGTTCCTTTACAGCTTTCTTTGTTAACGCATTGGCACGGGCAGTCGGTCTTTGAGGAACCTCCTCCGCAGCGATCAGGCCCTGCCCCTGCAATTCTATAAATTTATTATTATAGACTTCTGCCAGCTTCTCCGGCATGGCCCCATTGGTCATCGCTTTGGGCTTGCCTGCCTGTGGATCCCGCCATGCCACATCGTTAGCATGTTTACGACTAACCGCTGCGAAAAGTCCGCCAAAAGCCTTGGCCACACGCGCACCAATACTGGTATGATCAATATAATCCCCGACCCCCCTGGCCGCATTAACAAAATAGTCCTTAATGCCCCACATGCGCCTTACGACCCCCTCTATTGAGCCTTCCATACCATCATTACTTCCCCGATTACCATATGTATGCGTCGTGAAAGCCCAAAATATATCTTTAACCAGGTCAGAGACTTTTTGCATACTCATCATCACTGCCTGCAAGATAGCGAATTGTCCGTCATTTGCATGCACGACCGCCGGCCTCCACTCATCCCCCAGCTCAACCTTACGATCCGCCTCCAGCAATTCGATCAACTTGGCTGCGGCAATATTCAAGAACGCCATGGATTCTTCTTTGGTTACCAAGTTATCCTTCTCACCATAATGATAGGGTCTCTTGGTATAATATGAACTCCCATCCAACTGAATATCCCTATAAAGATATACATCAACCCCATTGGCATCGACAGCTTTAGCTACTGCCACCTTGACCTCTCGCCCTAACACAGGTATTGAATATTGTTTGAAGTCAGGGTTAAACTCTTTAAATCTAATATTGTTGTTATTTGTATACTCGATAGACGCCCCCGCACCTGTCTGATGATACCACGGCTGTATGATGGCAGTATTCGCTCCTAACTCCTTCTCTCCCTTGGCCTTGTTCTGCTCAACCTCACCCAGACCACCTTCTGCCGGATACACTTCTGCTGAAACGTTATAAATAATGCTCCCAGTCAGATGTGGCGCCTCTGTCTTTTGCCAGTGACTCAAAGTTCCTCTGGCATATTTACCCGCCATTAAAAGGATTTTTTCTATTAATAAAGGCGTCTCCTTACCATTATATTCATCTAATATTGCTTTAATGATCTTCCGCCCCAGGTCATCAGGCAACAGGCTGATGGCTTTCAATACTGGCCATGCACCTTCGACAGGATAATCTGTCTGCGCATATACCTGATAAGAATATCTATCGAATAACTCCTTTAATTGCTCAGGTTCAAATTCACCGCCCTGCACAATATTGAGCAATTCCTGCAATATTTCATTAGGCCGATCCAGGTCATACCATCTGGATGCCGGCTCAAATTCACGCTCCGGCTCCAACTTCACTCTCATACTGAAATCCCTGCTTCTGCCTGTCCTTTCCGCTGGCACAGCCTTAACGGACTCGCGCGCGACCTTCCTTCCCTCAAACCCCCCCGAAAAATACTTGTGCGGAACCGGCTCTTTGGTCAGGCGGTCGGTCTCTTCCTTTATATAGTTGAAGACTCCCTTGCGGTAAGCTTCCATATAACGCTCGTAAATACGCGCCTTGTTCGCCGGATCGCTCAGGTCAATGCCGGCCACCTTGCTCTGCCCGGCATAAACCTTGTTCAGCACACTCTGCTTGAACACATCCTGATACCACTGGGCCAGGACCATGGCGTAGACCATTTGCCTCAGGCGGGCGAAATTCTTCCCTTCGTTCACTTCTTTCTCGATGGCCGGCACAATGACCTCGCGTAGAAGCTGCTTGGAAAGATCATCCACCGTCTTGACGCCTTCCGCACTGGTGACAACTGGCGCAGCAACCAACGAGCCCTTGGCCAGATAATCCGCCTCCAGCATGACGCTTAAATGCGCATTCACGATATAGACCGCGTTGCCCTTTTCGTAGACCGAAGCCTTTTCCGGTACGATCCAGACCTTGTTGAAGACATCCACCGGCACTTCGGTGACGCCGAACCGCCGGCTGGCCTCGTCGTAGATCTTCTGCCAGAACTCCTTGCCCAGTCCGCCCTCCGGATAGATCATCGAGGCCGTCAGTTGCTTCAAGACATAGTCCTGGGCCAGCAGGTCGCGGCCGAGCTCGGTCTTTATAAGCGCTTCCGGCACGATACGGTCTTTTTCCACCGGCGACAGGTTGACCCACAAGTCTTTCTGTGGGATAGCCAAAGACGCCAGGAAATAATTGATCAGGCGCTGATATTCCATCGACAGTACATCCTGGCCGGCCGGCTCATCGCCGGGGTCGGCGATAAAGTCAAACTGCAGTGGCGACTCCGGATGGATCACCATGCCGCGCAAAAGCGGCGGCGTAAATGCAGGCGATGTTCCCACCAGGCTGCCGGGTTGCGGCAAGGTGGAAAGGTTTACGGCTAATTGGGCTGCTACATTGGCGGGAAACAAAGAATTGAGGATGAAAGAGAACAGAACAAGCAAGATTGCAGCT
>JAAXVU010000164.1 GCA_013335325.1 Candidatus Omnitrophota bacterium
ACCGCACAAGCCAAAGGCTCGATCATCGTGCCTTCGTCATAAGTCACCTGCTCCGGGAGAACGTAAACGCCGTGCTCAACGTTGATCCTGGGCACCCGAACGAACTGGCTGTACCCGCCGGGATCGTAATTCCCCAGATGCAAAGTCTCGCAGGCCGTGTGGTCGCCGGCCAGGCAATACTTGCACTTGTTGCACGGCACATGGTGGCTGACGAAGACCCGCTGGCCCACCCGATAACGGTCCGACTTCGAGTCGACGATATCGCCGGCGATCTCGTGGCCCAGGATGCGCGGACCTTTCTTGACGCGGTACCATTCCATCACGTCGGTGCCGCAGATGCCGCTTTTACACACCTTGACCAGGATCTCGCCGGGTCCAATGGCCGGCACCGGCATTTCTTCCAGACGAATATCGTGATTATTGTAATAACGGGCGACTTGCATGCCTGATGGTCCGTTCCGGATATGGCCGCGCTATTTGCCGGCCTTGGTTGCGTTGAAGATATCCTGCGCCTGCTTCAGGGAAACATTATCGTGCACGATGGCGCGCAAAGCCTTGGCCATTGCGACCGGATGCGGGCTCTGCCAGACGTTCCGCCCCAGGTTAAGCCCCACGGCACCTTTCTGCATGCCGTCGTGCACAAAGGCCAGGACTTCCGCCTCAGTCTCGCACTTGGGACCACCGGCCATAATGACCGGGACCGGACAGCCCTGCACCACCTTGTCAAAATCCTTCTCGCACCAATAGGTCTTGACCACCCGGGCGCCCAGCTCGGCGGCGATGCGGCAGCACAGGCCCAAATACCGCGCCTCGCGCTTCTCCATCTCCTTGCCGACGGCAGTCACGGCCATGACCGGAATGCCATAATCTTCACACTGGTTGACCAGTGTCGATAAATTCTTAAGGGTCTCTTTCTCGTAATCGCTGCCGATGAAGACCGAAATACCCACCGCCGCCACGTTCAGGCGGACGATCTCCTCGATAGATGTGGTCAACGCCTCATTGGCCAGGTCTTTGCCCACCATACTGGTGCAGCCGGAAACCCTAAGGACGATCGGCTTGCTGCCGACGGGATCGATCGCGGCCCGCAAGACGCCGCGCGTGCAAAAGAGCGCGTCAAAATACGGCAGAAGCGGCTGGATGGTCTCGCCGGGCTTCTCCAGCCCGCGGGTGGGTCCCTGGAAATAGCCGTGGTCTATCGGCATGAAGAAACATTTCCCGCCGGGCATAAGCTGGCTCAAACGATTTTGCATTCCCCAATCCATCGAAAACCTCCTGGTAAGAATCTCGTTATGAATGTTCCGTGCGCAAGCGGCACGACAGCTCCGGACGCAAGGTCTTTATAATCGAAAGGCAGTACAATTTAACGGCCCTGGCGCTTGGTTGTCAAGGGAAAGAACCTCGCAGAATGCGCGGCCATTTCTGAAAGAATCTCCGTCCAGCTTTTACGTACTGACAGGATCGTCTGCGCTGTCGGCACAATCTCCGTTCAACTGTCACCCTTTGGCCAGGGCATTCTCTGTCGGAGAAGTCTCCAGCCCCAACAGCTGCAACGGGTTTACGATCGGCACGATCCTCAAGATGATGCCCTGCACGCCGGTGAAGTTGCCCTTCTGAAATTCCGCCACCTGCGCAGGGTCGAACTTGATATTTACGCCCTGGCCGTCCTTCTCGATATCCAGGCCCAGTTTCTTGGCGTTAAGGTCGATACCGCCGGGGGCCATCGCGGCGTCCTGCTGTTTGTCTCCGATCTTGCGCTGGACCGGGCCATTCTGCCCGGGCACAGGCGATCGATCTTCCGGCCCCCGGATCTGCATACCCTTCAACTCTCCCGGCCCGGACAACATCCTGACCGACCGGGCACTTCCTTCAAAGATCTCGGTGTATCTGGCCTGATAGCGCCCTATCCCACCGCTCTTGGGAAAATAATCGACCAAAGGAGAGAGCTTGTCTTCTACAAATTGGGCGATGGCTAACCCCACAGGGCCCAACTTTCCCAACCCTGTAGACTTCCCCTCTAGACTACGTCTTATCTCCTGCGCGGCTGGAGAAACATCATCGTCTGTGGGCAAAGGCATTTCCGTGTCACAATACACTCCGGCCAGCTTGGCTTTTTCTTCTTCAGACATACCTTGTAATTTGGCCAACCCCGCTACCGGGTCGGTAAAGACCAATACGTCAGCCTGGGGATCACTCTTCCTGATCAGGGCTGCAGCCAATTTCCCGGCGGCTGGATCATCGTCGATCACTACGAAAGTATTGCGCACCGTTTGGGCGTTGTCCTTGGCAGCCGGCAACTTCAATAATCCGATCATTGGTAGTATGTCCTTGGTATGCGGCCTTAAGTCATAAACGCCCTGCTTGCCGTGAAAAACCATCTGCAAGGTCTTGCCGTCAATAGAATATCGTCCGCGATAAGCCTCTCTTTGTGAATCACGTCTGGCCGCGCGGAGACCAATGTTTTCCAATCTGTTCAGGGCCATACTGTACAGATCCTCAAACTGCAATTCACTTCTACCATTAGAGTGCAATAAAGCGGAGCTTATCAAATCAGTCAAATATTGCCATGAATCCAGGAGCAAGACCAAATTACTTTTCGTGTTCTGAAAGGACAGTAGCCGGAACTGATGCCTGGCTTTAGATGAGGCCGGGTCCAATGCCGCATAGATAGAGAGGGGTACATGGCCAACCAGCGCAATAAAAAGCTTGTCTTCCAGATCGGGCCCGCCCTTGCCGAAGAACGCCATGGCCAGATATTTCCGGAACATGGGCCCTTCTACGGCCATGCCGTTCTTTAACTTATCCCCCAGATTAGAAAGCGCCCGGGCAAACCTCACCCCTGACACGCTCTCTTCACCCAGCCTGACCGTCTTCCCCTCAAGCCGCTGGACCATGCTGGATGTCAGCGCCATCGCGGCGTCGGCTTGCGGTTCAGTCCTTCTTATGCTCCGCATAAAGGCGGCGAACCTCGCCGACAAAGTGGGCCGGCTCAACTTTGCTACCTGGCCGCCTATTTCCTTATTCTCGGGGTCAAACAAGAGGGCCCGCTGGTACATATTAAGAGCCTCCTGCCGACGGCCCTGGGCGTACAGCGCCACCCCCCGATAGGCAAAAGCCGGCGCATAAGTCTTTGGTGACTGCTGCGCTGCTCTCAGCGATCTTTCAGCCTCGATAAAATCACCGGACAGGATCGCTTGAATACCCAGCAGCGTCTGGAGCTCCGCCCCATAAGCAGGATCAAGATCCCGGGCCAGTCGCAATTCGGCAATCGCTTTAGTCAGGTTATTCAGATCCTTATAAACCATGCCCAGACTAGCATGGACGAAGGCATTACGGTCATCATGAGCCACAGCCTGCAAGAACTTCTCTTCAGCTCTCCAGTAATTTCCTTCCTGCTGGTACTGTATACCAAGATCAATTAAAGCCTTTACAAAGGTCGACGGAGTCCCCATAGACCCGGCTACCTTAACGGAAGCCAGCAATGTGCGACCGGTCTCTTTGGCGATCGCGGCACGAATACCGGCTGACAATTCCCGCACACGCTCAATGATCTGGGCCGGGTCGCCGGTAAATACTTTCAAGCCACCCGAGAAATACTTGTGCGGCACAGCCTGCTGGCTGACAGCGTCCGGCTCTTCCTTGATGTAGTTGAACACGCCCTTTTTGTAGGCCGCCAGATACTGCTCGTAGATCTTCTCTTTCACCGCCGGGTCGTCGGTCAAAACCCCGCCGGTCTTGCTCTTGTTGCTGTAAACCTGATTTAACAACGCGTCCTTGAGCGCCAGTTTGTACCATGACGCCATGATCATCGAATAGAACATCTGCCGCACCGGCGCGAAATTAGCCCCTTCGTTCACTTCCTGCTCCAGAATCGGAATGACGATCTCGCGGAGGATCTGTTTGGACAGGTCGGCGGCAGACGCCCCCTCCCCGGCCCTCCCCGCTGTCGCGGCTACGCCGCTTCGGGGGAGGGTGTCATTCTGCTGCCCGGTTACCGCTGATGCCTGGCTGGCCGCCAGGTAGTCCTGGTCCAGCATCACCTTCAGATGCGCGTCCACGATATACGCCGTGTCCCCGTGCTCGTAGACCTTCGCCTTGTCCGCCGTGATCCACACCTTGTTGAACGTATCCACCGGAATGTCCGTAGTGCCGAACTCTTCCCGCGCCCGCGTGTAGATCCGCTCCCAGAACGACTTGCCCAGCTCTTTCTCCGGATAGATCAAAGACGCCGTAAGCTGCTTCAGGATATAGTCCTGCGCCAGCATGTCGCGGCCCAGCTCGGTCTTCCCCAGCTCGTCGGTCAGCATGCGGTCTTTCTCGTAAGGAGAAAGGTTAACCCACAAGTCGTCTTCCTTGATGGTAAGTGAAGCGAGAAAATACTTGATGAGCTTCTGCGACTCGGCCCTGAGCTCTGGGCTGTCGCTCTTAAGCTCTGTCTTGCCGCTATCCAAAATGAAATCGAAAAGGAGAGGGTTCTCGGGATGGACCTTGAGGCCTTTCATCAAGA
>JAAXVU010000165.1 GCA_013335325.1 Candidatus Omnitrophota bacterium
GGTACACGCCCTCTTAACGCGACGCAGGCCGCGTAGTCGAACGAGCGCAGCATTCCCGCCACGTCCCGCAGGGCCGGCTGTTTGCGGCGCCGTTCGCGCAAAGGCCGCGCCGGTTCCCCCTCCAGATCAATTATCACCGCCTTACCCTTGGTGGTCAACAAGACCTGCCCCAGGTGCAAGTCCCCGTGAATGCGGATAAATGGGAAGCCCGGTTCCACCAGACACACCGCCGCGAGTTTCTTCAGGATCTCTGCGCGGCGCTCCAGTACCGAACGCGCGTCTCTTTCAAGTTCCGTCGGCAAAGTACTGGCCCGCACCGACAATAGCCGTAAGACCACCCACGCCTCCCGCTGCATTTCCCGCGCCAGGCGCCTTAAGTCAGCGGCCGAACACGCCTCCGTCCGGAAGTCCGGCTGTTTCGTCGGACTTGCCAGGGCGCGGTGCAGTCCGGCGCTGCAGCGCGCGAGTGTGCCGACAGTCCTTAAGAAACGGGCACTGACCGCCCCGTCGCGGCCAGCGTCAACGTGCTTCGCGACAAGGTCGAAATATCGCCCCGCCTCCTGGACCGCGAGGCCCCAGGCGTCCTGGGCCGCGGGCACGTATTTCTCGAGGAGGCCCAGCACGAAAGTTTGACCGGCCGTGCTGGACAACTCCAGCGTACCGGCAAAAGCCGGCACGCCGCTAAAGCCTGCCTGTTCGCCCAGATAACGCGTCACCTCGGCGTCCGGATTGATTCCCGCCTCCAGGCGACGGAACAGTTTCAGGT
The DNA here is from genome assembly GCA_013335325.1 of Candidatus Omnitrophota bacterium. Lineage (GTDB taxonomy): Bacteria > Omnitrophota > Gorgyraeia > Zapsychrales > Fredricksoniimonadaceae > JAAXVU01. The sequence goes on from JAAXVU010000165.1 coordinate 767, forward strand.
AGAATTTCCCGCCGAAGACCAGGGCCGTGTTGCTCTGCTCGGCTGAAAGAATACGTGCCGGCAGGACCCGTCCGCGCCGCGCGCGCTCATAAGCCAGCGTGCGCGCAGGACAGCCGCGAAAACACAAAGCCTGGCTTCGGACTTCCTGTCCGCGGGAGAGCATCTCAAAGACGAGCTGATGGAATGCGGGGTCGAGCGCGGCGTCGACGATCAAAAATGGCCGGCCGGCGACTTCCGTCTGGCCGACGACGCTGGCTGGCGGCCATGTCCGCTTCTTCGGCGAAACGAGCGATAAAGGCACAGAATAGAGCTCGGCCGGGCCGCGGGTGTAGCTCACCTTAAGGAGCGCCAGACAGGATGCTCCGCCGGGGAGCGGCAGCGCGTGGGCCAGGCTGACAGCGCGAATTGTGCGCGACTTGCCGCCGAACCAGCGGCACGTCGGCAGGTAACGTATAAAAGGGACACGCACTTTAATGTTGCCGAACGGCAAGGTTAAAGCAGGTGTCCCTTTATTACGCGTCGCGTCGCTTTTATTTCTCACAGAAAATAATCAAAGTCCTGCTCGCGGTGGAGCTGCTTGCTTATCTGGATGATATGCGCCGGCGCTTTGGCCGGGTCGGGCTCGACGAAGTTCCGCTCGCCCTGCCAGATATATTGCTCGCCGGTCAAAAGATCGTGCACCCGGTAAGGCTTGCCCGGCTCGATCCCCAGTTCATGGAGCGGCACCTTGAGCCAGCCGCCCTGCTTGTGGTGCGGATCGAGGTTGACCACCGTAAGCACGATATTGGAGAAATCACGCGTGGCCTTGTAGTAAGCCAATAGCTGGTCGTTCTCCACCTGGCAGAAACGGATGTTACGCGTCATCTGCAGGGCCGGATTCTCCCGACGGATGCGGTTCAGACGCGCGATCAGGTCCTTGATGTTGCCCGGGCGGTCCCAGTCCCAGCGCTTGATCTCGTATTTCTCGGAGTCGTTGTACTCTTCCTTGCCCGCCAAGGCGTCGGATACGCACAGCTCGAAGGCCGGGCCGTAGATGCCCCAGTTCGAAGACAGGGTCGCGGCCAGGACCGTGCGGAACATGAAAGTGTTGCGGTTGCCGAACTGCAGATGCTCGGCCAGGATGTCCGGCGTGTTGGGCCAGAAATTGGGACGGAAGAACTCCGCCACCTCGGTCTGCGCCAGTTCGGTCAGGTACTCCTCGAATTCCTTCTTGGTGTTACGCCAGGTAAAATATGTGTACGACTGGCTAAACCCGCCCTTGGCCAGGCGGTACATCACCTTGGGCCGCGTGAAGGCCTCGGAGAGAAACAGCGCGTCGGGGTGCGCCTGCTTCACCTCCGCGATAAGCCAGTCCCAGAAAAGGAAAGGCTTGGTGTGCGGATTGTCGACGCGGAAGACCTTGACGCCCTGCTCGGCCCAGTAGATGAAGATACTCTTAAGCTCCTGCCACAGGCCTTCGCGGTCGGTCGTGTCGAAATTTATCGGCAGCACGTCCTCGTATTTCTTGGGCGGGTTCTCCGCGTACTGCACGGTGCCGTCGGGACGCCACTTGAACCACTCGGGGTGCTCCTTGACGTACGGGTGGTCCGGCGAACACTGGAGTGCGATATCCAGAGCCACCTCGAGGCCGTGTTCACGGGCCTGGCCGATGAAAGCCTTGAAATCCTCCAGCGTGCCGAGCTCCGGATGAATGGCCTTGTGCCCGCCCTCGGAGGAACCGATGGCCCACGGACAGCCCGGCTCGCCGGGACTGCATTTGGTGGCGTTGTTCTTGCCCTTGCGGTGCTTGACGCCGATCGGATGGATCGGAGGAAGGTAGACAATGTCGAAACCCATCCGGGCGATCTCCGGCAGGATGCGCGCGCAATCCTTGAACGTCCCGTGCTTGCCCGGAGTGGCCGCCCACGAACGCGGGAAGAACTCATACCAGCTGCTGAAACTCGCCCGCTTGCGATCGACCTTGACCAGAAGCTCCGGCGAGGTCGAGCTCTTCGCCTCGTCCAGGTGCGCCTCCATCACGTGAGAAAGCTCCTCGCCCGTGGCCAGGACCGCGGACGCCTTGAGGTCCTTGGGGTGAGCCAGCAGAGCCGCCCAGCCGGCGAGCTTTTCTGCCTGCGACCCTTGGGCCCGGGAAGCAGCGTCGGAGACCAGTCGGGCGCCGATCGCCAGTTCCACGGTCACGTCCTGCCCGGCCTCCAGGCGCTTTTGCAGATCGTGCCGCCAGGTGGAGAACTCGTCCGGATAACCGCGCACTGCGTAGCAGTAGTCGGTCTCGTTCTCGACGTTGAAAGACCCGATCCACAGGTCGTTGCCAAGAGGCTTCATCCGCACCTTGTTCCAGCCGGACCCGGATGCCTCGCGGTACAAAAGGAATGCCAGGACCTCGTCGTGACCGTCGCCGAAGACGTCGGCGCGCACCACCACGCGCTCGCCCACCACACGCTTGACGGGATACTTGCCGCCGTCGACCTGCGGGGTGACCTTCTCGATTATTATGCGGGGAACCCTGGATGCCGGCGCTGATCTCACAGCGGACGCGGGCTTTGCGACGGGCGTCGGCTTCGCGTCGGACGATATCTTCGCTTCAGGCGCGGGCTTGGCAACGGCAGCTGCCGGCGGATCATCTTTCGAAGCGGCTTTCTTGGCCATGGAAATTCCTTTCTGCTGATCGGGGTAAGGAAATGTCTGTAACTTATGATTGCTGTGCATTTTAGCACCAGGAAAGGAAAAATAAACACGGACTTTTTGAGTATTTTGCTGACCAGATGACGCTCTCGGGCAGGGGCCGGCTGAGGGTCTTGGGCAAGCCCAGCAAATAAAGCAACACATGACATCAGCCGCCCACCGTTAAACGTGGAAACCTATAGGCGGCTTGGCTGGCGGCGGCGGAGGTTCCGGCGCTGGCGGCGGGTCGATCAACTCCATGATGCGCTTCAGGATATCGACGAGCGCCGACTCGTGCACGTCCAGCCGCCCGGTCAGCCGGGCGTCCAGTTCGACCAGCTTCTCTGCCAGCTCCCTCTGCTCAGACATGACCGAACGCATCTGGACAAACGCCCTCACCACAAAAACGCTCATCCGGGTAGCCTGCCGGCTGTTCAGAATATTCGCCGCCATTACAGCCCCGTGCCCGGTAAACGCATAAGGCAGATAGCGACGCCCGCCCCGTCCTGCTTTTGAGGTCACAATTTGTGACCTCAAACTGCGACCAGCTATCTTATTGGCCTCCGGCTTGGTCAGCCGGAACGAGAAGTCCGCCGGGAACCTCTGCTGATTACGCTTTATAGCCTGATTGAACGCTTTGGTTGATACTCCGTAGACCCGGGCCAGATCTGCGTCCAGAATGACCCTTTGATCCCGCACAATATGGATCTTTTCAGCGACATCCTGTTTAGAAATTCTTTGATGCATATCCCCTCCGGTTTGGTTGTCCCGGGCGGGGTGAAGGCCTGGGGGCCTTGGGGTAAGCGAGATCAATATAGCAATGCCTGACGCCAGTCGTCAACCGTCAGACGTGGGACCCGATAGGCGGCTTGGCTGGCGCCGGCGGAGGTTCCGGCGCTGGCGGCGGGTCGATCAACTCCATGATGCGCTTCAGGATATCGACGGAGACTTCGCGGCTTTGCAAGGTTATCCCGATCATTTGCCTGCACTATTTAGTGCTTGGCGTTTCCGTCGACATTTAAGGTTCTTATGCAAATTTCGGGTTAAATCATCGGGG
>JAAXVU010000166.1 GCA_013335325.1 Candidatus Omnitrophota bacterium
GACTGGGGCAAGGGGCACCTCGAGCTGGTGCAGATACCGACGGAGACCGAGTACAACGACAATATCGTTGCGTACTGGGTGCCCGAGCGTGAGTTCAATGCCGGAGATTCGGTGCGTTATGATTACAACCTTTATTGGCATGCGGCGCCCGCTCGTCCTTTGCCGCAAGGTTATGTGACGGCGACCAGGATAGTCAAGAAGCCCGACGGGGCGATCTTCCTGTTAGATTTCGGCGGGGCCAGCCTGGCGGCTATGCCGGCCGATAAGACGCTTTTGCCGGATGTCTGGGTGAGCCACGGCGGGCACATCACTGCCACCCAGCTGATCCGCAATCCGGTGACCGGCGGCTGGCGGCTCGTCATTCACGTTCAGTGGGACCAGTCCGGCTTCCTGGAAGGGATACTGCCCGGACAGAAGCCGGCCGTGGAATTCCGCGCCTTCCTTAAAGACGGCTCACTCGCGGCCAGCGAGACCTGGAGCTACACTTACCTGCCATGATCGGCACCCGCAAACAGCCACCTTTACGACGTACACCCATGGCCTACCGGCCTTTCACCTCGCAATCAGCGCCGGGAGGGCACGGACGTTACAGTTTGACCCTGGCGGCGCGGCGCTGGTTCTTTTTCGGACTGGTCGTCGCTTCCACCTGGGTCGCCAGCTCGACTTTTCGCATTATTATCGGCGCGGAAGGCATGACGCCGTTGTCGTGGGCGATCTTGAGCATATTCGTGTTCCTCTTCGGCTGGATCTCGATCAATTTCTGGACCGTCATCTTCGGGTTCGTGATCGCGCTGCAGCGGCGCGACGCCGCCCTGCCTTTACCGACGGCGCCGGGACCGATCGACCCGGCCACGCGCGTGGCGCTTATCATGCCGGTCTACAACGAGGAGATGGCGCGTATTTATTCGTCCTTGCGGGCCACCTACGAATCGCTTAAAGAGACCGGCCAGCTGGACCGTTTCGACATCTACATATTGAGCGACTCGGTGCAGGGCGAGTATGTCCTTATGGAGGAGACCGCCTGGTCGGAGCTTTGCCGCGACGTCGACGGGTTCGGCCGCATCTTTTACCGCCGCCGCAAGGTCCGCCGCCACAAAAAGAGCGGCAATGTGAGCGACTTCTGCCGGCGCTGGGGCAGCCAGTACAAGTACATGATCATTTTCGACGCCGACAGCCTGATGGAGGGCGACCTTTTGATCCGCATGGTGAACGTGATGGATTCCCGTCCGGACATCGGCATCCTGCAGACCGCGCCCATGGCCATGAACCAGATGAGCTTGGTCTCGCGCCTGCAGCAGTTCGCCAGCCACGTTTACGGGCCTTTGTTCTTTTCGGGATTGCGGTTCTGGCAGCTGGACGAGTCCGGCTACTGGGGGCACAACGCGATCATCCGTATGCAGCCTTTCATGCGGCATTGCCCTTTGCCGCATCTGGCCGGTGGTCCGCCGTTCGGCGGCGAGATACTGAGCCACGATTTCGTCGAAGCTGCGCTCATGCGCCGGGCCGGGTGGGGGGTGTGGCTCGCCTACGAGCTCGAAGGCAGTTACGAGGAGCTGCCGCCCAACCTGCTGGAGGAGCTCGAGCGCGACCGCCGCTGGTGCCAGGGCAATATCCAGCACTTGCGGCTTATGTTCATGCCGGGGATCGCTTTCGGGCACCGTCTGCTGTTTCTGAACGGTAACCTGTTCTACTTTTCATCTTTTCTGTGGTTCATGCTTTTGGCCCTGATGACGGTGAACGCGGTGGCGAATTTCTTCCACACGACGGTCTATTTCACCGCCGAGCGCACGCTTTTTCCGCACTGGCCGGTGCAGTACGTGAACCTTTCCGTCGAACTCTTGATGGTCACTTCGGCCTTCCTGCTTATCCCCAAGGTCTTGAGCGTGATCCTGATCGCCCTGTCTCCGGGCAAGGCGGCCCGTTTCGGCGGTTTGGGTAGGCTGTTAGCCAGCGTGATACTGGAGACCTTGTTCTCGATGCTGCTGGCGCCGCTTCGAATGATATTCCACACCTGGTATGTGGCGCTTAACCTGATCGGGCAGAAGCTGGTCTGGAAAAGTCAGGTGCGTCGTTCCCATCGCACTTCTTATGCCGAGGCTATGCGCGCCTACGGGCCTGGCACCGTCGGTGCTCTGGTGTGGGGCGCGGTGGCTTACGCGGTCAACAAGACCTTGTTCTGGTGGGTGTCGGTCATTGTTATTCCGCTTTTGTTCGCGGTGCCGATCTCGGTGTACTTCAGTTATCCGTCTTTGGGGATATTTTTCCGCAAGCACGGGTTCTTCCTGACGCCGGTCGAGACCGCGCCGTCCAAGGTATTGCAGCGTTTCCGGGAGTTCTTTTTCAAGAATATGGAATGAGCCCGTTGGCAGGATAGAGGCCGGGCAGCGAAGGAGGCGGGGTATGGGCAGAAAGAATATATGCAAACGGTTGGTGGTGGCGGCGGTGGGCTTGTGCCTGGGCGTGGCGGCGACCGCTTCTGCCGCGGAGGACCCGTCGATACCCGACGCCTTGGCGGTCATCCACAGCCGAAAGAGCGTGCGGCATTTCACCGGCCAGCCGGTGTCCGCCGATCTGCTTAACCGTATTGTCCGCGCCGGGATGGCAGCGCCCACGGCGGTAAATATGCAGCCCTGGTCGTTCGTGGTCGTGACCGACCGGGCCATGCTCGACGCTTTGGCCGCCGGTCTGCCTTACGCCAAGATGCTGGACAAGGCCGGTGCCGCCATTGTGGTCTGCGCTCTGCCGGATAAGGCCTTCCAGAAGAAGACCGAGTTTGCGATCATCGACGCCAGCTGTGCCAGCGAGAATATCCTTTTGGCTATCGAGGCGCTGGGCCTGGGCGGGGTCTGGACCGCGGCCTACCCGGACCCCGAGCGCATGGACCTGGTGCGCAAGGTTTTGGGGGTCCCCGCAGAAGTGATACCGCTGAACGTTATCCCCGTCGGGCATCCGGACGGGACTGACCAGCCGAAAGACAAGTTCCATCCGGAGAATATCCACCTGGAGAAGTGGTGATGGCAAATGGCCAGGCCTGAGGAAATTGAATGATCCCGTCCAGTCGATTACAGGAGTTCGGATTTGCCGACGACGATAAGCTGCCCAGGCAGCTTATCGAGCATGCGGTCACCTTGAGCCTGCCTTCGGCCCTGGAGCAAGGCGTCGAGCCCTTGGAGGTCATTATCGACGAGGGGCTGCTGGTGCCAATGCAGTCGAAAGGTTCCACCGGAGGGATGATCATCCGTAGCGACGGCACCATGCTTTTTGTCGCCCACCAGGATTCCCGGGACCAGTCCTCGCCTTTGGAGTCGCACTTTATCAAGGACATCCCTTACGAGGTCCGCAGCGAGGTTAGCAATATCATGCGTCGGGCCGTGCAGGCCGATCCGTCTCTGGCCGGGTTGTGGGAGCGGATCAGCGCGGTCTGGACCGTCTGGTTCCCGGTACCGGAGTCCGACGCGACCCAGCAGGAGGCGGGAGAATTTGTCGCTATAAGCGGTGCCTGGAACGGGATCGGTGATATTTTGGCCCGTTGGCTCGAGCATGCGCCTGTCGTGCATGTCGATATCGGCAGCGTCCGGGTCAGGTTTGTAGTGCAGTGTGATGGCGAGTTCCGGAAAGGCTGGAAGGGCGAGGAGCTGGTAGTAGATGAGATCTCCCGGCGGGCAGTCCTGCAGCAGGGCCGGGTTCAATATTTGATGCAGCGTCTTTTTCCCAGGATGCAGCAGGCCTTGCGCAGTCCCATGTTCCGGCCCGGGTCGGTTTTTCGTCTTTATTACTGTGCTCGTCCCGTCAGCACGGTCCGGCTGGTCATCGTGCCGCCTTCCGGGGAGTGCGGCGATCTGGCCAATTCAGCCGGGATCGAGCTGCCTTTGGACCCGCCGCAAGGTTTTACGCCTTCGGTGGAATAGTACGGGATCGGGTGTCGCCGGGCCATCTTTCTGTAGGGGATTCTCCGACGGGAAAACAGGGCTTGACAAAGGGCACGATAAGAGTAGATTAGAGATGGGCCGCGAACGAGTGATCTTTGGTGCGGCCTGACATAGGGCCGGCGAGGATCATCAGGATCGCAAGAGAGCGTAATGAGAGCATTCGCCGGCCTGAAAATTCGACCCCGCTTTCGTAATTTGAAGGCGGGGTTTTGTTTTTGTAAGGATCCTTACAAAAACATCCCGAGGACGCCTGGCGAGCTTACAGCGAGCCGGGTCCGAGGGAATATCCAATTTCTGATAAAAAGGATCCGAGGACACCTGGCGAGCTACGTGTCCTGAGCCCTTCGGGCTTCAGGGTGAACCCCCGGGTCATAAAGGCATAGGTCATATAAACCCGGATTTTTCATTAGAAAAATCCGCCCCGAAGGGGTCGCGTGGCAAATCCGACGAGGATTTGCCAGCTTTGTGAGGTAATCCCGGAATTTGCTCGGCATCATTTTGTATTGCGTTGCA
>JAAXVU010000022.1 GCA_013335325.1 Candidatus Omnitrophota bacterium
ATTTCGCGCTCCTTAAGGTCGAGGCCGTGAACTTCGAGAACCCGGAGAAGTGCAAGGACAAGATCCTGTTTGATAACCTGACGCCGCTTTACCCGAACCAGCGGCTCAAGCTCGAGACCACGCCTAACGAGGTTTCCATGCGTATCATGGACCTTTTGACGCCGATCGGGAAAGGCCAGCGCGCGCTTATTGTGGCCCCGCCGTACAGCGGCAAGACGGTGCTCTTGCAGAAGATCGCCAACTCCATTACGTCCAATCATCCGGAAGTGGTGATGCTGGTCCTGCTCATTGACGAGCGCCCGGAAGAAGTCACGGACATGCAGCGCAGTGTCAAGGCCGAGGTGGTCTCGTCCACATTTGACGAGCCGGCCGAGCGCCACGTGCAGGTTGCGGAGATCGTGATCGAGAAGGCCAAGCGCCTGGTCGAACACAAGCGCGACGTGGTGATCCTGCTGGATTCGATCACCCGTCTGGCCCGCGCCTACAACACGGTCGTACCGCATTCCGGCAAGATCCTCTCCGGTGGCGTGGACTCCAACGCTCTCCACAAGCCCAAGCGTTTCTTCGGCGCCGCGCGCAACATCGAGGAAGGCGGATCGCTCACTATCATCGCCACTTCGCTCGTTGACACCGGCAGCCGCATGGATGAAGTCATCTTCGAAGAGTTTAAGGGCACCGGCAACATGGAACTGCAGCTTGACCGCAGCCTGTTCCAGCGCCGTATCTACCCGGCCATCGACATCAAGCGTTCCAACACGCGTCACGAGGAACTTCTGGTCCCCAAGGAGACGCTCGGCCGGGTGTGGCTCTTGCGCAAGGCCTTTAACGACCTGAATTCCGCGGAGGCCATGGAACTCTTGATCCAGAAGATGTCCCAGTCGAAGAACAACGAGGAATTCTTGCAAAATATGAACAGGTAAGCTATAATTTCGCACAATTTTGACAGCCGCTTCCATTCGTCACTGACGGGGAAGCCGGCGTAACTAATACTAAGGAGTAGGAAGTCATGAAAGAAGGAATCCACCCGTCTTACGAACAGACCACCATCACCTGTGCCTGCGGACATGTGTTCCATACCCGCGCGACCAGGAAGAACATCCGTGTCGAGATCTGTTCCAGCTGCCATCCGTTCTTCACCGGCGCCAAGAAGTTCGTCGACACGACCGGACGCATCGAGAAGTTCCAGAAGCGGTATGCTAAAGGAAAGTAATCTTCGCAAGCTCGACGACGCCAGAAAACGCGTGGCCGAGCTGCAGGAGAGACTCGCCGATGCCGGCGTCATCGCCGACTCGGACGCCTACCAGAAGTTCGCCCGGGAGTATGCCGAGCTGAACCCCGTAGTTGAGGCTCACACCCGTTACGAAAAGGTGGCCGCGCAGGTCGCGGAAGTCCGCCATATGCTGGCTTCCGAGAAGGATAAAGACTTGCGCGAAATGGCCCAGGCTGAGCTGGCCGACCTGGAGCGGGAGCAGACTGAGCTTGCCAAAGAGATCAACGACCATTTCGACCCCCGTTCCCGGGAACGCGACCGCGACGTCATCATGGAGATCCGCGCCGGTACTGGCGGGCTGGAGGCCAGCCTCTTCGCGGGCGACCTCTACCGCATGTACACCAAGTACGCGGCCTCCCGCAAGTGGAAGATCGATCCCATTTCTATCAGCGAATCCGAGAACAAGGGTTTCAAGGAAGTCATTTTCAGCGTCAGCGGCAAGGGCGTCTGGCAGCGTCTGAAGTGGGAGAGCGGGACGCACCGGGTGCAGCGCGTGCCGGTGACCGAGGCTTCGGGCCGCATCCACACCTCGGCGGCGACGGTTGCGGTCCTGACCGAACCGGAAGAGGTCGATATTGTCATCGACCCCAAGGACCTCAAGATCGATGTCTACCGTTCGTCCGGGCCCGGCGGCCAGGGAGTCAACACGGCTGACTCGGCGGTACGCATCACGCATTTGCCGACTAACACGGTCGTGACTTGCCAGGACGAACGTTCGCAGCTCAAGAACAAGATCAAGGGTATGCGCGTCCTGCGCGCCCGCCTTATGGACGCGCGCCAGCAGGAGATAATCCAGAAGGAAGCCTCCACCCGCAAGGCGCAGGTTGGCTCCGGCGACCGCAGCGAGAAGATCCGCACTTATAATTTCCCCGACAACCGCGTGACCGATCACCGTATCGGTTTCACCATCCATCAGCTCACCAATGTCCTGGAAGGCGAGATGGACGAACTCATCGAAGCCCTTCTCAAGGCCGAAGACGAAGCAGTCAATTCTTAAGACAGGTCAATAGTTAGTAGGTCGATAGGTCAGTAGGTCAATAGATGCGGGCGCTTTTGACGGTTGGCTTATTCACGTAATGAATACAAGTCGATAACGTCGGTAAGGTCTACAAAGTCTTGGGCGGCTATCCTGCGATGTTGCATGCGGGTCGGCTAGGTCTGGGCCGGGCAAGAGAACACCAGACCTAAAGACCTTCGAGACCTTATCGACTTGAGACGTAGCAGACAGGTCGGCAAAGTCTGTCAGGTCGGCGAGGTCTGGGGTGAGTGGAAAACGCCAGAGCTTAAGACTTCAAAGGTCATATCAGACCGCAGGATCGCTAGCCAGGTCAAAGTCCAACGATGAAACGCTTCAGTGCTCTGGCGGGCGACAGGGCTGAGTATGATCTTCTACAGAATTCTGCACTAGTGCTGTGCATAATAAGCACAATGCTTTATGATTACGCTCAACAGGTTAATAATTTAATGGAGCTTATATGTTGAAGATGCTCACGCTTTCGTTGTTTTGTCTCGCCGCGTTAACCGCGACCGTACTCGCCGCTGACGGACCCACTGCCCAGGAGCGGCTGGTGGGCGGGACGTTCAAGAATTTGGCGCGCGCCTATGTCGCCACCGCGAATATCGCCGACCTCAAGGCGAAGAATATCCAGCGCATAGAGAGCATGCACGCCGAGTGGTTCCGCCTGAGGTACGCCGAGGTATACGAGGTGGCGGGCAGCCTGCCCCAACCGGTGCGCGAGAAGTACGGCATCAAGCAGTTTATGACCAGGGCCGATGCGGTGAGCGTGATCGAGAAACTCGACAAGAAAGCTCTGTATGAAATGATCGACAAGCTGCCGGAGCAGGTGATCGCGCAGAAGTTCTTCGCCGAGATGGAGAAGAAAAACGCTGATGGCAAGCCTAAGAACATCCTCGATTCGGTCCGCGGGACCTGGGACAGTCTGGTGCGACATCTAAACCGCCCGGTCCCGGGTAGTGTTACCAAACATTAAAGTTGTTCACACATCATTACGGTCAAACTATTTGTGAGATCGAATGTGTTTTAATACCCGCGCGTTTTGGGCCGCTTTCATACCCTGCGGACCTCTCTCCGCCATGCTATTGTCCGGCCTCCGGGCGGCAGGAGCCACGCCTGCTGCGTCACCCGCTCGCCCGATACTTTGTCAGGTCACGCATGGAGCCGGGGCGGTCCGTAACAAAGATCGTGTTCCCCTTCAGGCAGGCAGACCCTTCTTCGATAGTCAATTCTTCCCCCGACACCGTGTTTTCTTCATTGTCCAGTGTTTTGGGCCGATCAAAGTGCTTTTTTTCATAAAAAAGTATGAAAAAGTCAGTAAAAAGGGCAGTCAGGTCATTCACAGAAACCGCGTTTTGTTGTAGATTGTTGCTATTGTTGTTGGCGGGGATACATGCCTACCGCTCTAGTTAAGGAGGACCGGGAACTGCGCTGATCTTTGCGATTATTGCAAGCGCTACCATGTTTCTTTGAGGCGACGTGTTACATGTATTTAACATACTGGACAAGGATTCTTTGGGCCGGTCTGCTTTTTGCAGTTTGTTTACCGGCGGGAAGTGTGCATTCCAGAGATCTTTCCGCGTCTTTCTCCCACCGGCTGGAATCCAGACATTTCATTTTCTATTATGAAGAGACCTCAACTGACGTCGGGACGATGCGAGATGTGTTGGAGGCCTTTTGGGACGCCGTTGACCGGGACTTCTTTCCGGCGCAGTTGTCTTTCCGCGTCAATATTTTCGTCTTAAGAGACGAGCTATCGTTTCAACAATTCCTTTATAAAGAATTCAACATGCATAGAACCGCCGGGCTGTTCGGTACGTATATCCCGCGCATCCGTGGGCTGGTGACGTACGAGCATTCCGGTTACGGCACGCTCACGCATGAGCTTGCCCATGCTTTGCTGCAAAATAACTTTCCGCATCTGCCAGCTTGGGCGGATGAGGGGGTGTCGTCTTTCTTTGAGAAATTTTACGGCTACCGGGATGGCAGCAGGATGGTATTCCGTTTCGGTTTTGAGAATCCCTGGCGTCTCAAAGAGCTGGGCGCGCGGCTTTTGTATTTGGACATTCGGGATATTCTACGGTTCCCTGAGTCGCACGATACCAGCGAAAAAAGGATGGCGGCTGTGTTCTTGTACCGGCATGGTAATTTGCGCCGCTATCTGGAGCTGGTTAAAAGCGGGGACAAGCGCGGCTTCAATTCTTTGCTGGAGGCCGCCTTCGACAAGCCCATGGCCGATATCCAGTCTTTGTGGGCAGCGTATCTTAAGGATGTGGACCAGCACAGGGCGGAGCTTATGCGTTTGCCGCCCAGTCAGATCTTCCCGTCACGGGCATTATTTGAAGGGCTTATTGCTTCTTTTAAGTCTGACACCGGGGGTGGTTAGCGGATGCTTGCTACGACAATCAATAAGGGGGTCTCAGTGAGAAGGAACGTGATAGTCCTGGTTATCGTGTCTTTAGTATTTATATCATCAGCCCGGGCTGCGGCTGTAGATAACGGCCAGGGCCAGGCCAGTTTACCCGACGGCTCTACCTATCAAGGGGAATTCCGCAATGGACTATTCGATGGCAGGGGCACATTGTCCTACGCCAATGGCGATCGGTTCGTCGGCGAATTTCGGGCCGGACTTATGCATGGATCGGGTAAATTTAGATCATCCAGTGGTGATGTTTTCGTGGGTGAGTACCGGGATGGCATGCCAAATGGCAAGGGAGAGATGAAACACGCTAATGGTGATCGCATGGGAGGCGTGTACCGTAATGGCAGGCTGAATGGCCCGGGTTGGGAGAGCTGGATAAACGGTCAGAAGATCGTCGGATGGATGAAGGATGATCAAGTGGAGGGCTTGTGTGGTGTTTCTTACGGAGAAGGCAGTAAATATATAGGTATGTGTAAGCATGGTAGGCCTGAGGGGATAGGAGTTGTGAAGAGTGCAGATGGCACTAGATACGAAGGCGAGTTCCGAAGAAATATGCCTAATGGACACGGAAAACAATATTATAAGAACGGCGCCAGGTGGGAAGGTGAATTTAAAGAAGGTTATTGTAATGGCCGTGGAATTCTATATTTCATCGACGGTAGTACCCTGAGCGGAGTGTTTCAAGGCTATGACAAGATGATCGGCAAAGGCGTCCTTAAGTATGCCAACGGAGACCGGTATGAAGGAGCTATTGCGAATTATGGGCCGAACGGCCGCGGGGTGATGTTCCGGTCTGACGGCACAATACAGAAAGGTCAGTTCGAGAACGGCAGATTTGTTCAGCCTTATTAACTGTTCCGTTCTCGCGGTGGAGATTATCTGTGAGCCTCAGAGCCGATGTCTTATCCATGAGTTTGTCGCGGCATAGCCGGCGATTGTAAGAGGTTGGGCTGGGCACTGGAAATCGCTGGGGTCTCTTGGTGGGGAATTGTTGTGAGGAAATTGATCGGGTGGAAGCGTGTTAAAGAAGTCTTTTGCAAGGAGGCATACATGAGTTGGACTGCTCCAGTAAGGGGAAGATCGGTACCAGTGGCGGTCAGTGGATTGTTCGCGGCGGGTATATTATGCGCGGGCGGTCTGGGCGGTGCCTGGGCGGACGAGTCCGTCGGAGATATCGTAAGGATCCCCCGGCAGTCGTATTCATTGGATATGAGCACGACTGTCCGCAAGTCGCCTTTGGCGACCAGACAAGTGCCGCCAAAACGCATGTACGAAACCTATCTGGCGCAGTACGAGTTGGGGCCTGACTCGCGCTGGGGACGTGCTCTTCTGGCCTTGATCAAGCTTAACGCTCGCTGGAATAAGCAGGTGGAGTCTGAATACAGTCTGGGCGAAGCCGATTTCGACGGCCAGACCGCGTCTTTTCCGCTGCTAAAACGCGGACAGCTGGTTGTAAATCTCGAAATTCCCACCTACGCCGATTTCCCGGAAGGTCTGGCCATGCTGAAGAAGGCGGTGTCTGCCATGGAATGGGCGCCCGCTGTCAGCGGACAGAAGGATGAGCCTACAAGTGTCGCTAGCCTGAAGGAATGGGCGGACAGACTGTACAGCATGGATCCTCGCGGTATTATCACCGCTCTCGTTAATCTGGAAGCGGTGCGGGCAGAGGCGCCGCAGTCGATGCAGGCCCGGCTGTTTACGACGGCAGCTCTGGGTTATGTCATGCTGGGCTTTAGTTTAAGCCCGGATATCATGGAATATTCTGACGAGTGTTACGCTTCTGCGTTGGCCTATTTGTCCTTGGCAGGTCATTTAGACCCGGGTTATGCGACTGCGCGAGAAGATGGCTTTCTGGCCATGCAGATGGGATATAGAAGTTATGCCCACGCTATTTTATCCCAGAAAGCCGTGGATGCCGGGCAGGACCGTTACGCGGCCCTGATCATGTCGTACCTCACGGCGGACGTTTCGGCCTTGATCAGGCTGCACAAGGAAGATCCTCTGCCATTGAGTTTCTTTCTTCTGGGGCGTCTTTATCGAGATTTCGGATTATGGCAGGAAGCCCGGGACCTTTCAGAGCAATTTCTCAAGTCTGAGCCAATGTCGTATGCGTCGGTACTTGCCGCAATAAAAGACGGCGATCTGGTTATGGACAAGACTTTGACGGTGCTGTATCCATTGGACATTTTACAGCGCGTCAAGAAGGCTGTGTACGCGGACGCGGACCAGGATGGCCGCTCGTCTTGGGGCGAACGGGCCAAGGCGCTGTATGGAGCGGAAAGTACCGGCGATGTATCTTTCCAGCAATTCGGGGAGCTATTGGCACAGTGGAGCCCTTGGGGTGACAAGCTTAACGACGGGATGGTTATCGACAATGTCCGGATCCGCGATATCTACCGGGCGTTGTATGAAGATGCTCTTTACTCCCGTTTCGTTTTACTTAACGACCGCTGGAATGTGCCGGAACAGGCTGCTAAGTTCGTTGCTTCTTTGGAAAATAAAGATTCGATACATCCGCTGGTGCTGTACATGCGACTTAAGCTGGAAGGAGAACTTGGGCGTGTAGAGAAGTTGGCTAGCCTTTGTGGGCGGGTGATAAGGAATGAAGAGACCACGTCCTGGATGGCGCTGCGGGCCTTGCGGATGGTCGGGCCCTATTTGGACAAGATCAAATATGCCCCGCAAGTCTTTCGGAAATTCAGCGGCAAGCCCGCACATATGCTGTTGTCGGGGGATATGTTTTATGATTTCTACCATTACGACATGGCGGAAAAGATGTATTCCTGGTATGTGCAGCGTGATCCATTAGATATCGACGTCTATAAGCAGCTGGAACATGTCAGGAGAGACCCGACGGTGATCGATGAAGTGGTGAAACAATATCCCGATAACTATAAGGTGCTCTTTTCCGCCGGAGATTTCTACTCCGACAGTAAAGATCCTGCGGTGCTGGAGAAAGCGCTCATTTGTTACGATAAGGCCGCGGGTATTCTATCTACGGATAAGTCGCTTTTAATTAACAAGGCGTCAGTGCTGAGCGACCTGGGCCGTCATGCTGAGGCGGTCGGCCTGCTTAAGTCCTGGCTGGAGCGGTATGGCCGGATGGACATGTCCACCTTGAGCGTAAAGACGGATCTGGCCAGCAATTATCGCGCCATGAAAGATCCCAAGGCGGCGCTGGAGGTTTTGACGCCAGAAGTGGTCGCCTCTTACAAGGCGGATGTGATGGTCGAAGCTGCCTTGGCCTATGAAGACCTGAAGGATGAGGCGAATGCGGAAGATATATTTAGGAAGGTGGTGGAGCGGTATCCTTCTTCCAACTGGGTGGTGAGTAGCTGGGTTGAGTACCTCTTAAAGCACAAAAGGGATCAGGAAGCGACACAGGTCATCAATACTTCGAGAACTATGCACGGAGAGGCGGACTATTCTTGGTATTTTGGCGCTATTCGCCGTCAGTTGTCCAGTGCCAGCGACGAGCGTGTTCTTAAGATAGTAGATGCGCTGGCCGCCGGCGGTGCGTTAGGTTATGAAATAACCGGTCTGGCCGCGCAGTGTTTTCAAGGCAAGCCCCGGCTGCAGTTCGAGATCGTTTCCAGGGTGCCAGTCCAACTGCCTATGGAGATGCTAGAGCGCATAACGGTAATGTATCGATATCTAAAGGCAGCTAGCGGCGTGGCGGCGGCAGATGCATTTGTGGATCAAAACGTTCCGCCTCAGGCAGTGGGGCCCTGGATAATGATCTTATATAAGAACGGTGAAAGCGAACTTATGTTGCGTAAGCTTAAAGATCTGCATGAAGGGCCGAAGTTTGTGGAATTCGATTGGCTGGAAAGAGTGCTGGCTTGGGAATCCATGGGGCGCCTTCCGGCAGAGGAAGGCGAGGCGCTGACTCAACATTACCAGGATCCGGTAGAAGACCCCTATAACTTGCTGGGCAGATTTCTCATGGGATTGGTTTCTTTGGACGATTTGCTTGGTGCTTTGGTTACAGATAAACAGCGTTGCGAGTTTTCGTATTATATCGGTTTATCGAAACGTCTGGCCATGCGGTTTGAGGAAGCGGCCAACTGGTATTTTATTTGCCTGGAGACTCAGCTGAGAAATAACGGGGAGTTGCACTGGGCTAATGATGAGCTGTTTTGGTGGGCACATGCCGGGACCAGGCATCGCAACCGGTTGATGCGCGAAGACCTTGAGGCTTACAACCGCAAGTTGGACGATCAGTTGGCTGCAAAGCAGTAATAAGATCCTGGCCGGTTATAAGGCGGAGTACGTTAACATATAGGATTCAACTTCCGGTTGCATCCTTGCTGGGCATCCGCTAGTATAGTGCAGCTATGACCGACGAAGAATTATTCCTGACCGCGCTGTTGGGATGCACGCGCAGCGAACTTTACACCCATCCGCCTACGCTTACCGAAGAGCAGAAGCTGGAGCTGGAGCGCATGAAATGGCGTCGCGCTGCCGGCGATCCAGTGCAGTATATCTGCGGGTTCACCGAGTTTCTGGGGCACCGCATCGAGGTGGGGACAGGTGTACTGATCCCGCGTCCCGAGACTGAGGTTCTGGCAGATGAAGTCATCCGTGAGCTCAAGACTGATGGACAAGGCGAGCATTTTATCCTCGATATCGGCACCGGTTCGGGTTGTCTCCCGGTGGCGATCGTCAAGGCGCTGCCCAATTGCCGGGCAGTGGCCCTGGATATTTCCGCTGAAGCGCTGGTCTTTGCCCGCCGCAATGCCATAATAAACGGCGTGGGGAGCCGCATTGAATGCGTGAAGAGGGACGTCTTCTGGTTTGTCGATGAGACCAGCCATCGCTTCGATGCCGTTATCTCTAACCCTCCGTACATACCGACATTTATGCTGGAACGTCTGCCGGAGGATGTCAGAAAAGAGCCGGCATCTGCACTGGACGGCGGACCGGACGGCCTGCATTTCTACCGTTACATCATCCCGGCGGCGCAGCGGGTGCTAAAGACCGGAGGGCTCATCGCGCTGGAATTCGGCGACGGACAGCGAAAAGAGTTGGAAAACCTGTTTGCCCAGACCGGGGGATGGGATAAAATACGCATCATCAAGGACAACGCCGGAAAAAGCCGGGTCATCATGGCCAGAAGATCTGCTGCGGTCAGTTAGTGTTGAAGGTCTGGCCGAGGGCGTTGTGTCTGATAAGATCGATTTATTTTAGTTTAAACTAGAGCAAGAAAGATATATCCCATGGACAAATTGATTATCGAGGGCGGTAGACCGCTCAAAGGTGAAGTCCGCATCTCCGGTTCCAAGAACGCCACGCTGCCTGTACTGGCGGCGACCCTGCTTACCGACGAGACATGTGTGATCGCCAATGTCCCCAAGCTTATGGATACCAACACGATGGTCCGGCTTTTAAAGTCCCTGGGCAAGGTCGTTGACTGGGACAAGGACAAGCTCATCATCATGTCCAACGGCAAGATGAACCCGGTGGCGGACTACAAGCTGGTCTCGACCATGCGCGGGTCTATCTGCGTTCTGGGGCCGCTTCTGGCCAAGCTGGGTGAGGCCAAGGTCTCCATGCCCGGCGGCTGCGTCATCGGCGTGCGGCCGGTCGACTTGCACCAGAAAGGTGTCGAGGCTTTGGGCGCCAAGGTGGCTTTCGATGGCGGTTACATCGTGGCCCAGGCCAAACGGCTCAAAGGCGCCAGGGTGTATCTGGCCGGTGCCTCCGGCCCGTCGGTATTGGGCACGGCCAACGTGATGATGGCGGCGACTCTGGCTGATGGTGAAACGATCATCGAATGCGCGGCCTGCGAACCCGAGGTGGAGGAACTGGCCAACTTTCTTAACGCCATGGGCGCACGGATACGCGGCCAGGGCAGCCCGCGGATCAT
This sequence comes from Candidatus Omnitrophota bacterium, assembly GCA_013335325.1. GTDB lineage: Bacteria > Omnitrophota > Gorgyraeia > Zapsychrales > Fredricksoniimonadaceae > JAAXVU01. The sequence goes on from JAAXVU010000022.1 coordinate 10,577, forward strand.
CATCCACGGCGTGAAAAAGCTGCACGGCGCCGACTACCGCATGTCGTCGGACCGTATCGAGGCCGGCACCTTCGTGCTTTTGGCGGCCATGGCCCGCAGCAATTTTGTCATCCGGGACATCGATTACAGCCAGCTCACCGCGCTCGATGACGTCATGCATAACGTGGGCGTCACGGTCCAGGCCGAGAAAAATCTGGTCAAGGTCAAATCCCCCAAGGTTTTAAAGCCCTTTAGCATCACCACGTATCCCTATCCAGGATTTCCGACGGACTTACAGGCGCAGTACATAGCACTTATGTCGCTTACGAACGGTGTCAGTGTCATCCGCGACACCGTGTTCCCTGATCGCTTTATGCATATCGCCGAGCTTAACCGCATGGGCGCTCGTATCCGACGCGAAGGCGGCAGCGCCATCGTGGAAGGCGTGAAGAGCCTCTGCGGTGCACCTGTGGTGGCCTCGGACTTGCGCGCGTCAGCGGCGCTGGTCATGGCCGGGCTGGTGGCGAGCGGCAAGACCGAGATCCGCCGGGTGTATCATCTGGACCGCGGTTACGAGAACATCGACCGCAAGCTCACTGGGCTGGGGGCGAGTATTAAGAGGGAGAAGGAATAGAATTATTGAATGAGAGGTCTCTAAGGCCTGTAACGTCGATAGGTCTGGTGGGATTGGGGTTCTAATTCAAAAGACCTTGCCGACCTTTAGACTTTATAGACATGTCTTGATGATCGTTGTTACAATTTTCTAATTGGGAAATTCTTCATATGATCCTGATGATCGACAACTACGACTCTTTCACCTACAACCTGGTGCAGTATTTCGGCGAGCTGGGATCCGAGATGCAGGTCTTCCGTAACGACAAGATCAGTCTGGAGGATATCGTGCGGCTGGCGCCGGAGCGCATCGTGATATCACCGGGACCGAGCAGTCCGGACAACGCCGGGATATCGGTCGACGTCATCCGTAATTTCGCCGGCAAGGTGCCGCTTTTGGGCGTCTGCCTGGGGCACCAGGCCATCGGACACGCTTTCGGAGGCAGGATAGTACGCGCGCCGCATCTTATGCACGGCAAGACCTCCCGCATCCGGCACGACGGGAAAGACCTGTTCCAGGGGCTAAGTAACCCTTTCATCGCCACCCGTTACCATTCGCTGGTCATCGAAAAGAACACCTGCCCGGAATGTCTGGAGATCACTGCCACCAGCGAAGACGACGGCGAGATAATGGGCGTGCGTCACAAGTCGCTGCCGGTATGGGGCGTGCAGTTCCATCCCGAATCGATACTCACCGTGGAAGGCAAGCGCATCCTGGAGAATTTCCTGCATCTTTAGCTCGTACAGCCGGTTTGTTCCGCCGCAAATTTCTCTTTGCCAGCTTCCTGTATTCGGGGTGGCGTACGCTTTGAACATGGCAGACTGATAGGTATTGTCGAGCGCAGCTTATTTACGCAAGCTTGCTTTTAGAGGGTGACGGTGGTACTTTTAGACCGCTTAGCCGGGGGTTAGATATGAAGACAGAGCTGGATAAATTGCAGCAGAAAAAGAACATCACGCGCGGCCAGATGCAGGCGCTGATGACCGAGATCATGTCGGGGCGCATGTCCGAAGACGACATGCGTAACTTTCTCGTCTATTTAAACGAGAAAGGGCCCACCGTAGAGGAGATCACCGGCGCGGCGCTCATCATGCGCCGGTTTGTTCTTCCGATCCAGGCCGACGGGGATGTGGTGCTGGATACCTGCGGCACGGGCGGCGACGGCAAACACACCTTCAATATCTCTACGGTAGCGGCTATCGTGGCAGCGGCCGCCGGAGTCGAGGTCGCCAAGCACGGCAACCGTTCGGTCTCCAGCCGTTGCGGGAGCGCCGACGTGCTGGAACGTCTGGGGGTCCGGATCGACCTTTCGCACGAACGTGTGCAGGAATGCCTGCGGACGGTCGGCATAGCGTTCATGTTCGCGCAGAGCCACCACCCGGCGATGAAGCACATCTCGGCGGTGCGCAAGGCTCTGGGCGTAAAGACTATTTTTAACGTGCTGGGGCCTTTGACGAACCCGGCCAGGGCGACCCATCAGATGATGGGTGTCTATTCCCGCCAGCTCGTGGAGCAGATGGCGCATGTCCACCGTAACCTGGGGGCCAGGCGGGTGGTGGTGGCCCACGGCGCCGACGGGCTGGATGAGATCACGACCGCCGACCGGACCTGGATCGCCGACTTTAACGGAAAAGACGTGGTGCTTAGTGATATCAGTCCGGAGGATTTCGGACTGACGCGCGCTAGTGAGTCTGACCTGAAAGGCGGCGACGTCGGCGATAACGCCGAGATCGCGCTGGCGATACTGAAGGGCGAAAAAGGTCCGCGGCGGGACATTGTGCTTCTCAACACGGCCTTTGCGCTGTACGCGGCGGAACGGGTGTCGAATCCCCGCGCCGGGCTGACGCTGGCGGCCGAAACCATCGATGCCGGCCGGGCTATGCTGAAACTGGAAGAGCTTAAGGAGTTCACCAACCGTGTCTAGCGACTTTCTGAACCGTATTCTTTCCGCCAAACGGGTCGACAATGAACGCAAGCGTGCTTACCGGGAGAACCTGCGCCGGCATCTCGACCAGAGCGAGTATCCTCGCTACAGTCTTTTCAAGCAGCGTATCTCGCAGGCGGGCCAGGTCAACCTGATCGCCGAAGTTAAGAAGGCGTCGCCCTCCAAAGGCGTCATCCGCGAAGATTTCGATCCGGAAGCCATCGCCCGGGTTTACGAGAAGGCCGGGGCGGTGGCGATATCGGTCCTGACCGAGGAGGAATATTTCCAGGGCAAGTCCGCCTACCTGCAGCTTATCAGCGGCAAGGCCGGCATCCCGACTTTGATGAAGGATTTTGTCGTCGATGAATTGCAGGTCTACGAAGGACGCTACTGCGGTGCCAGCGCGGTTCTTCTCATCGTGGCGGCTTTGTCAGACGCTGAATTGCGCTACCTTCTCGGTGTGGCCAGGCGGCTGGACGTCGACGCGCTGGTGGAGGTGCACGATGACACTGAACTGGACCGGGCGCTTTTGAGCGGCGCGGAGATCATCGGCATCAACAACCGTGATCTGCACACCTTCAAGGTGGACATCGCCACCAGCGAGCGGTTGATCCCGCGTATCCCCAAGGACAGGGTGACAGTGGCCGAGAGCGGTATCTCGACCCATGCGGAGATAAAGCGCTTGGCCGCGGCCGGCGCGCACGCGGTATTGATCGGCGAGACTTTTCTGCGGGAGCGGGACATCGCCGGGAAGATCCGGGAAGTAATGCTGGGTGGGGATCTGAAGTGAAGTCAGAAGGTCGATAAGGTCTAGAGGTCTGTTGTCTCCCGGAGACCTTGCCGACTTGATCGACTTTTAAGATCCGTGTGATCCGCCGATAATAACCAAGACTTAAGGATAAACGAACAGGAGCATTTATGTCCGTCAGAGTAAAGATTTGCGGCATCACCAACAAGGACGATGCCTTCAAGGCGATCAAGTTCGGCGCCGACGCGCTGGGTTTCGTGTTCTACAAAAAGAGCCCGCGCTACGTGTCGCCTTCGCGGGCACGTAACATCGTGGAGATACTGCCGCCATTCGTGTCGGTTGTAGGTGTTTTTGTCGACGAGAAGATCGGCGCCATTCGCGACATCGCTGGGTTTGTGGGCTTAAATGCGATACAGCTGCACGGCGAGGAAGACCACCATTTTTGCCACCGGCTCAAGCGTTACCAGGTCCTTCGCATCATCAAGGGCTTCCGGGTCAACGAGGCCTTTGATTTCGCCGCCGTGAAGAAGTTCGACGTGGACGGCTATCTGTTCGACACTTACCAGGAAGGCGTGGCCGGCGGTACCGGCAAGGTCTTCAATTGGGAGCTCCTCAAGCGCGCAGAAGTCCCGGGACCGGTGATCCTGTCTGGCGGACTCACTCCTGAGAATGTACAGGAAGCGGTCCGGACCGTAAAACCGTTCGCGGTGGATGTCTCGAGCGGCGTGGAGGCGACACCGGGACAGAAGGATCACCACAAGCTGCAGACGTTCATTCTAAACGTCAATCAGCCCTGATCTGTCGTTGGGCGTGTGCCGGCTCGGAAGAATAATTGGTATTTTTGTACCGCTGGATGTGGCTATATCGTCGTGCTGTAACGACTTGCGTAACGAGAAAATTTTCTCGAAATGATGTGGTGGCGCCTTGCGGCTGTTTCCTTCGGATGATATATTTTGTTTCGAGCCGAAAAGGTAAACCTGGGGAAACCCAGGGACACAAAGCGACAGACCTTCGTTACCATGTAGTGCCCGTCTATCGGTCCGTAGCCCTCAGTGGCGGTTTGGGCCTTCGCCTTTTGGCGGTGTGTCAGGGTGTCGTGTGGTGACATGGTGGCTGCGTTGCCGAAGTGCGCATGTGACCCGTGAGTCACCCTTTCCGGCTCTGCCATAATAACTTCCTTTTTCGACCCCCAGCAGTATCGGGGGTCTTTTTATTTTCGCCAGGATTCTGGCGAAAATATCCCGAGGACACCTGGCGAGCTTACAGCGAGCCGGGTCCGAGGGATTGGTCCGAGGATTCTGGCAACCCCAGCCCTTCGGGCTTTGGGGTGAACCACCGGGTAGGGAGGTCTGAAACAGTCCCGGTGGTTCAAATATCCCGAGGACACCTGGCGACCCTGCCATGCCAGGACGCTCTCCTTCGGAGGTTTTACTCGCCTTTGTCTTCGTCAAACACGCGTCGGCATGTCAGGGCGGGGCTTACAGCGAGCCGGGTCCGAGGGATTGGTCCGAGGATTCTGGAATAAAGGGACACGCGTCTCTTTTTTTACGTTTATAATGCCCACATGAATGAAGATCAAAGCTACGAAGCCTGGCACGAGCTTCGCCAAAAGGAATGGGAATCCCGCTGCCGGAACTGCGGCGCCTGCTGCGGCGCGACGGAAGACCCTTGCGAACATCTTAAGCGTCAGGACAACGGAACTTTCTGCTGCCGCATTTACGCCGATCGTTTCGGTCCGCACCGGACCTTATCGGGGCAGGAATGCATCTGCGTCCCGGTCCGCAGCAAGCTCGGCCGCTCCTGGCCGGGGGATGAGCGCTGCGGGTACAAGGTATAATAAAGTCAGACGTTGGACGTAAGACGTCAGATGCCTGTTCATCCTCCCGTCCCGATCTCCTTCCGTCAGGTCTATAACCGCCCCCAGCCTTCAATGACTTTATCCGAAACAACCATTTTTGCCTTTTTTTAGCAAAAAAGGAATCATTCGTACTAAGGGCGAAGGATTTGACGTAACGTATTGAGGCTTAAGGGGGAATGAAGAAACATCGATCGCCGGTGAAAACTGATAAAGTTTGTTTGCGAAGACGAACTTATCAGGAGGCGATCGATGCGAAGATATAGTATCACGAGGGCTTTGGGCCTACCAGAATACAAAGTAAGCGAAGTACGTAGCGAATTAGGCGGGCTTCAAATACGGGTTGAGCCGTATAAACGTAAGCCATTTATCTGTAGCGGGTGCGGTGAAGTCCATGTCGGGAAGATAAACAGCCGCAAGACAGTTGCCGCCGATGATTTAGGTCTGTTTGGCCAACGGGTGCGGCTTATTGTTGTGAAGCGTCGGATGCGATGTCCTCGAGACGGACGTCTTTACGTTGAGAGTGTTGCGTGGTTAAAGCCGCGAGCCAGAGTGACGGACAGGTTTGCCGAGGATGTTTACCGGCTGACATCGATTACGACGAATACTGAGGCCGGGTGGTATCTCGGGATAGACGACGAGCGCGTTTATCGGATTGATCTCGAGACGCTGGAAGAATTGGCCAAGAAGAAGCTTGAGCCGACGCCGGCGGCTGAGAACATGAGCGTGGACGAGGTTGCCTGGCGGAAATATTACCGTTATTTGACGAATGTGATCGACGTTGATGCCCGTAGGGTGATCTGGAATTCGATGGGACGAACGTCCGAGGTTCTGGACCGGTATTACGACAGCATCGGGACGGAGAATTGCGTTAGGATCAAATCAGTGGCGTTGGATGGGGCCATGACGTACATATCGTCGACGTCGAATAAAGCACGGAATGCCGTGATCGTTTACGACAAGTTCCATGTTGTCCAGAAGCTTAACACGACGGTCGATACGGTTCGCAAGCTGGAGCTGCGCAAAGCCCGTAAGGAAGATCGTACGGACTTGATCAATCTGATGGGTTGTAAACAACGGTTTGTTCTTTTGAAAAAGAAAGAAAATTTGTCCGACGGCCAGAAAGACCATCTGGCCAGGCTATGCGCTCTTAACGAGCCGATCTATAAAGCCATGCTTCTTAAGGACGGCTTTCTTGAGGTCTACACCAAGCCTGACGAGTCTTCGGCGGAAGAATGCCTGAACTCGTGGATCGCACAAGCCGCCAGTAGCGGTATTCCTGCGTTTGCGGCTTTGGCTGAGAAGTTCCGCAATAAGGCGCGGTACATTCTCAACTGGTTTAAGAATCGAATAAGTTCGGCAATATCAGAGGGGATTAATAACAAGATCAAACGATTGAAGCGAATGGCTTACGGCTACAGGAACGCCCGCTACTTCTTACTCAAGATCCACCAGCACTGTGGCCTCCTGAGTCCAAGATTTTCGCCCTAAACACGAAAGATTCCAAAAAAGTATGAAAAAGTCAGTTAAAAGGGCAGTCAGGTCATTGACAGAAAAGAAGGGATGGATATAGTAAATTAATGAATAAGTCAGACAGTAAAAGTCAGACGTTTTTCAGCCAGTCAATGTCGACAGCTGATCCTGACTCCTGACTTTCACCAAGGAGCCCCTGATGCCTGCTTTCGAATTCCATCCCGCCGCCACTGGTTTTGACCTCTTGAACGCCCTTCGTCTGGCGGAACTTTCCAAATTGTCCTACCAGCCTTTGGAGCAGGCCGGGGCTTTTCTTAAACAAGAACTGGGCTTCACGCAGTACCGTTCGTTCGATCAGGACGACACGCAGGCCTTTCTGGTGGCCAACGACACGGTGGTCGTGGTGGCCTTTCGCGGCACCAGCTCGACGCAGGACTGGCTGACTGATGCACGTATCAAGCTTGTCCCCGTCAACAACAAGAAGGTGCATTTCGGATTCAACCAGGCGCTGGACCGGGTGTGGCCCGAGTTGTCCGATGCTGTTAGCTCGTCACGCGGACCGGAGCAGACTTTGTGGGTGACCGGACACAGTCTGGGCGGGGCGCTGGCCATGCTGGCGACGGACCGTTTTACCGACCAGGGGCTTTGGGTGGACGGGCTCTACACTTTCGGTCAGCCCCGGGTGGGCGATCAGCACTTTGCCCAGGAGTTCGACGTCAAGATGCAATGGCGCGCCTTCCGTTTCGTTAACGATGAGGACCTGGTGACCCGCGTCCCGCCGCCGCCGGGGTACCGGCATACCGGGGCGATGTGCTTTTTCGATAACAAGGGTGGCTTGTATCGGGACAATATTTTCTGGAACTGGTGGCGCAGCGTGTCGGAAGGTGTGGCGCTGCGTACCCAGGCCGGTGCTGCCGCGACCGCGCTCTCCAATCCCAACGGACCAGGCGACCACAACCTGGATCATTACCTTCGCAACCTGCGCGAGCAATACCGGCGTGAGACCAAGTCGACCGGATCCAATACTTTCGAAGATTATATTAATAATAAGTGAGCGAGGTGGAGGGGGCCGTGTACCGCTTCGTGCCGCGCTGTCCCCGGTCTAGGGCCTGTGCCTGGGGCCGGGGAGAGACATTGTCAAAGAATGTAGCTGAATATTTTTTATGGCGTTATAATTGTTCAGTTTCAATAATGTGATTACTTGAGGAGGTCGGGATGGCCAAGAGAATATTTCTTTTAAGCGCTGTGATGGGTGTTTTGATGCTCACCGGTTGCGAGACGATCCACACCGGCATCCTGGGAGATGTGCCGACCGGGATGGCACCGTCGGGAGCTTTGAAGCTCAGCGAAATTTACCAGGACCCTACGGGGCGCTTTTCGGCCACTGTATCCGACAGCCACAACCTGGTCGCGCGGCGTACGCCGGAAGGCGTGGTGCTGGAAGGGAAAGAGGTCGACCGCGGGGACATCCTCTACGGTGTGCTGGTATACGATGTTCCGGCCGCCATGAGCGGCAGCGACCGGGAGATCCTGCAGGCGACCTGGGACGGCATGGTCCGTAAGGCGCAAGGGATGCGAGCAGGATTACATCTCGTAGATTCAAAGGAGTCCGACTGGAACGGCTTGCCGTGCCTTCAGCTCTATTACCGCTCCGAGGTGGGCGACTGTGAACGCAGCGGCTGCAGCAAGCGGGCGTATGTCGGTCGTCTGGTGAAAAAGGGCGCGCGGGTCTACAACATCTATTTCTCTTATTACTCTGTCTACCAGAGCGCGTTCGACAAGGAGCTTTACACCTCGCCCAAGGAATTCGAGGCAATGCAGCCGCGGGCCGAGGCTTTCTGGCAGGGCGTCAGTCTGGAATGAGTTAAAGACATCCGGCTTGGACCGCCGGCGTAACCCGGGAAATATACTCAGTGGCAGCCTCCTGGAGTTATAATGACAGTGGAGGTGAAGGTTATGTTTACCGTCGAAAAGCGCAACTGGCCCAGGCTCTCTTTTGCAGCCGATGCCCGTTGCCGC
>JAAXVU010000167.1 GCA_013335325.1 Candidatus Omnitrophota bacterium
CTTTACGTCGGCACCTACATTCGAGAATGTTACAAAACAATTCCATAATTTGCCACTGTCAATTGAAGGTCCCCAGACCGGATATCGCTGTACACAAGAGCCGCGAGAAGACCGAACTCTCTGACAAGATCTATTTTGCCCCGACTGAGTCGCCCCCTTCTTCCTCGAAAGCACTTTTAGGGGCATGACACTTGGGGCACTGCCAGCCGGCAGGCACGTCCTCAAAAGGCGTTCCGGGCTCGACGTAGCCGACCGGATCGCCCCTGTCCGGGTCGTATAAATAGCCGCAAACCGTGCAGCGGTATTTCTTCATAAAGACATCCTTTGTTCCAACTGTTGAACGGACTGTTCATATTTCTCGTGTATCAGTCGGCGGTCAAATTCGAAACATTCTGCCAGCATCTTTTGTTGCTCCTCCGGACTGAAATAGGCCATGCAGGGAATAAAGAAATGCTTGTCTTCTTTTTCGATATGTACAGGGTAGAACCTGACCAGTGCTGCCATAAGCCGTATAATTTCATCGACAGAGGAAATATCCCCGTGCAGATAGCGTTCCCGGCAAGACAGGATATCGCGCACGACCTGACGGCCCTTCTTGTGCTCCTCTTCCAGCTCTTGCAAGATACGGAGATGCTCGGCGGACAATTCCTTCTTCTTCAGTTCCCGGAACAGAATGTCCTCTTCCTTACCATGATGGCAGCGGTCAGCATAGGTCCGGATAAAATCCACGGCCGATAAAATAAATTCAGCATCCGCCTTGCCGGAGATCCGCATTCTGGCGGTTTCCTGGTCTAATAATGCGATCATACGCTCAATAAGCCGGTGCTCGATCATAAGCGGACCGATAGGCATCATAGGACACCTCCTTCACGAACTATATTGATCACAGCCCAAGCACTCACCACGCCCGATACTGCGCGCCTGGCCGGTGCGACCAAGCTCGCTTCAAACACTTTATTATATCGACTGCGTAGCACTTCTACAAATCAACAATAGTTACGCCGAAAGAGGCGCCCGTTCCTGACCCGAACCAACCCCGCCACACCATAACACCAAATAAGAAACCGGGATGTGCTGGATCATTCGGCTGAAAGAAAACGCCGTGATACAACGCATCCCGGTCTAAGGAAATTACCTAATATGTATTACTTCGTAGCTGGCGTAACGACAGGATCCGCTTCCGGAACCACCCCAGGCTCAGCCGCGGTCGCGCCAATGGGCTCAGCCACGGACTTTGCTTTCAGCACCCGGACACCGGCCGACTGATTGGTACCGGCCTTGAGCTTTATACGTACACGGTCCCCGACTTTTAGTTCTGACGCTGCCTTGGCACTGATGCTAATGGTCCTCGATTCACCGCTCTTCTCTTCCTTGACCACTATGGTCTTTTGGGCCACATCCAGAGATACAACCTCCGCCACGATCCGGTCAAACTTCTTGGCGACCTGCTTGTCCGACGGCTTAGCCGCAAAAGCCGGCGCCATCATGCCTACTACCAACATAACAGAAAAAACAATGCCCAGTACCTTTCTCACAACCCACCCCTTCCTTGATTTATTAATATTTGGTTATCGCCTTTCAAACGCTGGAGATTCAAATCAATTTCTTAATATACACAATTTTCGCCAGATATGAACAAGAAACAGCGGAAATCACTAGGGCGATACCTGTGCGTACTCCTGAAACTCTTGTCCCGAGCTGGCCCTCAATTAGGCCAAAATACGAAGCCGCTCACTGGGCAGGCTCAACCCGTCCATCCAGGGCCGAGACGCGGAGACCTGCCAGGAAACCTTGCACCTGGTCGGCCCGGATCGGCTTGCTCAAAAAGTAACCCTGGTAGTAATCACAACGATTGCCCGACAGTTTTTCCAGCTGGACCTCTGTCTCGACACCTTCGGCAATGACATCCAGATTCAGCTTATGTGCCAGGTCAATGATCGCCGGTATCATGGCATTTTCATCGCTGTCCTTGGCGATCTCCCGGATGAACAGACGGTCGATCTTAAGACTGCCAATAGGCAGTTTATGCAGATGGACCAGGGAAGAATAGCCTGTCCCGAAATCATCCAGTGAAACCTTGACGCCGAGGGCTCGTATTGCATTCAGGACATCGATCGCCGATTGCAGCGACTCGATGAACAGGCTCTCGGTCACTTCTATCTCCAAGAATTCCGGACGCAGCCCGCTCCTCTCCAGGGCGCTCTTTATCGTATCCACAAGCTCCTTGGAACGAAGCTGGGCCACCGACAAATTGACCGACATCACCAGGTCGGGATACCCGGCGTCCACCAGCTGCCTGTTGAACCGGCACGCCTCATGGAGCACCCATTCGCCGATAGGCACGATCAGACCCGTCTCCTCGGCCACCGAAATAAACCCGTCCGGCAGAACCATTCCGCCTTCGGTCCTGAACCAGCGCAGCAGGGCCTCAAAACCCCGGATCTTGCCGCTGGCCATTCCGACGATAGGCTGGTAGAACAAAGCGAACTCTTTCTTCACCAGAGCATCCCTCAGGCACCGCTCCAGCTGCATCTTGCTCGCCGCGCTCTCGTGCATCGCCCGGTCAAAGAAACAGAAGCTGTTACGGCCTGATTCTTTGGCGGCATACATGGCCGTGTCCGCATTCTTAAGAAGGTCCTCCAGCAATTCACCGTCGTTGGGATAGACCGCGACGCCCACGCTGGCGGTTATAAAAAGGTCGTGTCCGGCGATGACGCGCGGCGCATTAAACCTCTCCCTGATACGCTCCGCGAGATATTGGGCGCCCTGTCCGCTCTCCAGCTCGCTCACAAATACGATAAACTCGTCGCCGCCCAAACGCGCCAGGATATCTGTCTCGCGGATACAGGCGGCCATCTTGCCGGCCGAGTCCTTCAAGAGCTCATCGCCTACCGAATGACCCAGCGTATCGTTGACACTCTTGAAATGGTCCAGGTCAACGAATAAGACCGCGCACTGGCGCCCACACCTTCTGGCACGCGCCAATTCCAGCTCCGCCTTTTCCAGGAAAGAGGCGCGGTTGGGCAAATGCGTCAGGGCGTCCGAATTCGCGATAGTTATAAGCTGGCCTTCCAGGAGCTTACGCTCCTCGCTGTCACGGTGAAATGACTGGATAAAATGATCTTTGCCTATGGTGATGTAGCTGGTCGATACCTCCTGCGTGCTTATTGTGCCGTCTTTCTTCACATGCACGGTCTCAAAATGCAGAGTCTCACCCTTCAAGACCCGGGCCATCCTTTCAGGAACCTGGTCCATGGTGCCGGTGTCGATAAGCTGGCGGATACTCATCCCCACCACCTCATCTACTGTGTAGCCGTGCATCCGGGCGAACGATTCATTCGCCCCGATTATCCGGCCGCCGGTGTCCATAAACATGATCCCTTCGCTGGCCTTGTCGAAGAGGGTCTGGTAGCGCAGACGGCTCAGTCGCAGGTCTTCCTCGATCTTCTTGCGCTCAGCGATCTCCTGGCGCAAACCCCGCGTTCTTCTTTTCCACTCCATGTGTAACAAAATGATAAGCACAAAGAGGATAACAACTATGCTTGCAAGCAAGGCCGACTCCGCGTCCGGCAATTCCATTAAGCTCAATAATCTGCCCGGAACATAACCGCCGGTTCCGTCGGCAAATGCCCTGGACTGTACCGACAACAATCCCGCCATCATCAACCAAAATCTATTTAACATGCGCTCCCCTGATCATAGAAAATAAAGGACCCCGCTCTAGGATCCCGTTAATGAAATGCCGATCGCCACACCATCCCCATGCGGAGACGTCCCGTAATGCGCTGCAAGTATATAATGTTATTATCCATTCTACAATTTAGGTCTTAGAATTTTATACCGCCCACCGGCAAGCATGGCCCTACGGCTCAAGAGCGACACTTAACATCCGCGCTGCTATTGCGTGACAATGGCCCTAAGGCGAGGTGGCCTCGATGCCGACAGTAGCGACCTCCTGCGGCGTATCCAGGCTGGCGTGACGGGTCTCCCGGGAAAGGCACAAGGCAAGGAAAGTCAGCATGGCCAATGCCGACAGATACAGCCCCACCGCCCCGACCCCCAGGTTACGCGCGAGCCAGACCGCCGCAAAAGGCGTGAGGGCAGCGCCCAGGATCGACGAGACGTTGTACGCAATTCCGGAACCGGTGTAGCGCACGTTGGTCGGAAAGAGCTCCGGTAGTATCGCCGACATGGGGCCAAAGCTAAGACCCATTAGCGCCATGCCGATGCACAGGAACAAAAGCATAAGCCCCAGGTTCGCCCCTTCTCCGGTGCCCATGGTCGCCGTCGCCAGGAACCGCTGGAATGTCAGCCCGAACAC
>JAAXVU010000023.1 GCA_013335325.1 Candidatus Omnitrophota bacterium
TTGGAGGACGCCAGAAATCCCAAAAAGATACCGCACAAAATAAACCATCCGGTCCAATTGTCGCTGTCAGCCCGACGAAAAGATATCACTGCCGCTAACGCATAATAGGCCACAAAGATACTGGCATACTGACTTACCGCATGCCAGGTAAAGAACGGCACGGATAACAACAGCAGTCCAGCAAGAAGCGCCCACCACAAACCCCTCTCCTCACCTACGGCGAAAACCAACAAGCCAACTGTAGCTGTGGCCATAAAGACGGCTGTCAGTAAAGGCAGCCAGAAAGTCCCTTGCCCGGCAAAAGACCATCCCCACACAGTAAAAAAGGGCACTAACCACGGATGTTTGCCCTGAACCTGGTTATGGAATACTCCCGTCCAACCATCCCAGCCAATAAAAATCGAGGCAGCCCTGTAGTTCCACAAGGACCAGGCGTCGTAGCCACCAGCCGGCAAATGTATGGCCAGGAATAATAATAACCACATCGCCAAGATGACAAATAACGCTTGGACCAAAGATACAGCACTGTAACCATGCCGAGCCACCTGACCACGGCGCGATAACCACCAAAACAGGCCCATCATGCCCACACCCGTCAACACAATCACCGCAGGGATGCACCGTCCGCTGGCCAGAGTGACATACAAGGCAATCTGCGATGCCACTCCGACGCCAACTCCCCAAGCCAGAAAAACATTACCCAGCAAACCTGCGCCCTCGCTCTTGGCCGGCAACAGTCGCCAGACAAAGACCCCTAATAATAGCGGCACAAGGAATGCAAGAATGATCATTGATGCACGTCCTTCGCTTTGCCAAGAATAAGCCGTCCGTCCACCCTTAGACGTAAAGCCAGGTTATGCGCTTGTATCAAACCGGCCTCGCACCCGCGACGATAACATACAAACAATACCCATTCATACTTGAAGGGATCTTCCGCATCCAGCAGTATCGGCGCTAAAGCCGCCTGGGCCTGCTGATATTCAACCAGCGCCGGAGATGTATACCAAAAATCCGGACCATAACCGTCGGTGTAATATCCCACTGCAGTCACTTTATGCAAGATGGAGGAAAACAAAAGAAACTTCCGGCCGACTGGCACATCCCCAGCCCAATCGGTACGGGCCTGTATGGCATCAGACAAGTACCGCTTAAGATAACAGGCATTTTTTACAATCACTAGGCCCAATACCGCCAGCCCGGCAACAATTGCAATATTCCTGAGAATAACAAAGGAAGGATGTGGCGCAGAAATTTTATTCATTGAATAAGATTATATTACAGATTCACGGAGGGGCCAGCAGCAGGAAGAAATTCTTATCGTCTTAGGAAAAAGCTACACAGATATCTTTCATCTCCCGAATATTAAGGCTCGGCGTTGGGCGAAACAGATAATATCCCTGCACAGCATCAATGCCCAAATCCATAACCGCCTGGAGATCATCTTTATCCTCCACGCCTTCAGCTATAGAGATTATCTGGTTATCTTTGCAGAACGCCACAATAAATTTCACAATACTCCGCTTGACGGTGTCATTGTGCACGCCATGTATAATATGCCGGTCAATTTTCACTATTTCCGGCTTGGTGGCCACAATAGACTCCAGCGTAGCGTAACCTCCGCCCACATCATCTATGGCAAAACTAAACCCGCAGTCACGAAACTGATTTAGCCTAGAAAAGAACAAATCATACTCGCTTATAGCTGAGCGCTCCGTGATCTCCAGAATTACCTTGTTAAATGGGATACGGTTAGATTCAAACACCGTCTTAATCAGGGGAAATTTCTCGTTCTCAACCAGATATGGGCTGCAATTAAAGAATATGTGTTCGTTCTTTGTCCGACTGGAAACCACTTCCAGCGCCTTTTTCCAGCACAGCATTTCCAAAGGATAATACATCTCGTACTTGATGGCCGACCTAAACAGCTCGTCAGCATTGGAAATAAATGTCCCGCCTTTGGGACGGCTTAAAACCTCCAGGCCAAAAAGACGGAATGGCTTAAGAAAATATATTGCCTGAAAATGTGGTTCAATCAGCTCTTCTTCTATAATCCTTGAAAGCTCCTGTGCAACTTTCTTTTGCCGGTCCTCACTCATTTTCCTGAACTCACCGTTTCCACGACGCCAAACAGCCTCCATGCGGGCCAATAATTCATCCAGCTCCGAATCCTTATTAATGCAATCATCCGCTCCCGCATGGTACCCTTTAATGCGATACTCGCTCTTACCATGGATAAGAATAATAATCGGTATATGCTCGGACTTGTCGCTGGATTTAAGACGTTTGCATATCTCTATCCCGCTGGAATCAGGCAACTCTTCTCCCAAAAGAATGAGATCAATATCCAGCGAAGCAGCCTTCTGCAAAGCTCCCTGCGCTGAGGTAGCTGTTAATACATCAAAACCATAACCTTCTAAAATAGACAGAACGTTTCTTACAAAAGAAACTTCGCTATCAACCACCAATATCTGTCTGCGAATAACAGAATTCAACATTTATCATATCTCCCTATGATCAATGCGCATTCTTGTTCAAAAGAAGTATAGTATAATATATAGAGATAAGCGGCACGTTTGGGCATTAAAGGCAATCTTTTCTCCTCGTCCAAAATAACTATAAAGCATTACAAATCATATGTTTAATACAATAATATCAACAATAGAGAAAACGTTACCCTAAGTCCTATGTTTATTGACATAGGTCCGAATCCATATTCATTATCCTGTAATGTTACGTAACTGCTTTATTTACTAATACGATCAGAGATCAACTCAACAAAATAATATGTTAATTTCTTATCCTTATAAATCTCCGACCTTGTGCACTCTCTGAAATAATCTGGAATTTCTGGAAAAAATGTATCGCAGCCAAACTTTCCGTTAATCACAGTTCGAAATATCTTCTTACAGCATATGTGTTTAATAGCTTCAGCATATACGGCTGCTCCGCCAATAACAAAAACCTCCCCAAATGAACCTTCCCGCTCTCCACAATACAGATCGATAGCCCCTTGCAAACTACCGCAACGCATCACTCCAACCGGCAACTCATAAGAAAGATTGGCGCTCACGACAACATTGAGACGCCCCGGCAAAGGCCGAAACGACGCCGGTAACGACTCCCAAGTTTTTCGCCCCATGATCACAACATTCTTACACCCGTCAGCATAAGTTGCCGTCGTAATATCCTTGAAATGCTTCATATCGCCGGAGATGTTCCAAGGAATACGGTTCGCCTTGCCGATCCCGCGCTCTTCATCCGTCGCTACAATAATAGAAAAACCTTTCATAGTCCTCATACCGCTATAGGAAATTTAATAAATGGATCATGCTCGTAACCGACAAGCCTGATATCTTCGAACCGATAAGCCAGCACCGGCTTGTTCACCAATTCCAGCGCCGGCAACGCCCTGGGAGCCCTCTGCAATTGTACCTTAAGGCCCTCCACATGATTTAAATAAATATGCGCATCACCCAGAGTATGCACGAAATAACGCGGCTTAAGACCGCATTCGCAGGCAACCATGCTTAACAGGAGCGCATAACTGGAAATATTAAAAGGCACGCCCAACGCAATGTCAGCGGAGCGCTGATACAGTTGACAGTCCAGGTGTCCGTCTATGACATAAAACTGGAAGAAAGCGTGGCAAGGAGGCAACGCCATGCGGTCGATGTCGGAAACGTTCCAGGCGCTCACGATGATGCGACGGGAATCAGGCTTATGCTTGATCATGTCAATAGCCTGCGCTATCTGGTCTACATGTTCCTGACGATAGGCCTTGAGCTTTGCATCCCAGGCAAAACGCTCCCACTTCCTCCACTGGTAGCCATACACCGGCCCCAACTCGCCGTTCTCATCGGCCCAGGCGTTCCAGATAGGCGTATGCGCTTTCAAATCATCATTGATATTGGTTGAACCGCGCAAAAACCAGAGCAACTCCCACACCACGGCATCAAACAAGACTTTCTTCGTCGTGACAATCGGAAAACCTTCCCGCAGATCAAAACGCATTTGATAGCCGAAGACCGATAGCGTCCCCGTGCCGGTCCTGTCGCACTTAGTCTCGCCCTTATCCAACACATGCCTGACCAGCTCTAAGTACTGTTTCATAACCACTCCGTGGTACTGTACTAATTTGACTGATTAACCCGGCGGTCCTCGTATCCCGGACTAGAATGCCACTCGTACCGGCCACCTTCGCGCCGAAAAAGCACCAGCGCATCGTAACCTTCACCCATTTCTTCCAACCGGCGCAACCCCTGTGCTGGCCCCAATATTCCCAGCGCCACTGACCAGGCGCAAGCCTCAACGGCCGAAGGAGCCAGGACCGTGACGCCAGCCACTCCGTTCTGGGGATAACCCGTCATAGGATTCATGAGGCCCGACCAGCGCCGCCCCTGAATCATCGTAGAAGCTACGTTGTCACCTGACGAGGCAACCGCAACCTCACCCGGCTCCAGCCTGTCTATTATTTTATCATGCCTGTCAGGGTCCCGAACGTCCATACGCCACGCCCGCCCCTGACAGTTGGAACCCCGGACATATACTACCTGTCCGGCGCGGATCATAAAATTGAAGAACCGAGCCTTCTTTAGCATACCCACCGCTTCGTCCACGGCAAAAGCAGAGGCTATCACATTAAGTTCGATCTTGCCGGAAGGATCGGTCAACCTAGCCATGCCGTCCCCACTCAATTCCAGCTTGTCCGGACCAACATGCTGCCTAGCTTCGGTGATATCCCGTAAAGCAGGTAAACTGCCTTGCCGGGCAGCGCCCCTCCAGAGATCCGACAAGGGCGCAATCGTAATATCGAACATTCCGTCGGTACGCAGCATAACCCCGCGGGCCGCGGAAAAAAGCCGGTAGATATCTTCATGTAGCCTAACCGGCCTCCCTCCTGCAGCATTAAGCAAGCTCACATCACTGCGCGGCTTGCCGGAGTCAGCCCGGGCGGCGAGCTCATCCAGCCGCTTCCAGACACTGTCCAAAATAGCCCCAACATCATCCTGGCGTCCGTCGACAAAACACAGATCCATCGTCACCGTCGTATCCAGGAAAGGCCGCGAGCGGCTTTCGGTCAAATAATCCGCGGCCCTAACCGGCAGCGCTGCCAGAAGCGTAAACAGCAACAGAAAAATAAAAGAAAACCCCGTGCGCATATCAATCCTTGAAAAGGACTAAGTCAAAACGCCAAGGAACGGTGCACTCCTCCCCGGGTCGATAAAACGGATTAAAAGACGGTCTGAATTCATATCGTATTTTATTCCGGGAAAGCATAAGCTGTATCTGTCGCCGGTCGAATACCCGAAGCGGGGCGCGTGAACCATCGTCATTCCTGGCCCCCATGGGCATACTGGCTTTGCAATATTGCCAGTATTCAGCTTTGGCCTGATCATACTCTTTAGAACCAGAGGCATCTGGTAGCTGACCTATTAATACCACCCCGCCACGCCCCGTGACACGAAGCATGTCCAGCAAAGCCGATTCTACAAAAGAATCGTCGGTAAAATTCAGAAAGACAAAATAACTCAGCACCCGGTCGAATGATTCCGCGCGGAAAGGCAGCCGGCCTATTGCTCCCTCAAGCCACGGTCCCGGCCCCGTACTGCGTGCGATATCCAGCATCTCCCGGCAGAAATCCAGCCCCACCACCGAACCAGCATACGGCCTCAAACTTTCAGCGATCCATCCACCGCCGCAACCCAAGTCAGCCAGTGAATGCATGCCTTCCAAACGCAACCCCTCGCGTATAGTCCGAATCATGATCTCCTGCTTCTCCGGAGGCCATCCGATCCCGTCGCAGACCTCCCACTTGCTGAGCATCCACTGCTTACCGGCATACTTGCCGCCAGCCGACTGGACCCAACCGTCGAAGAAGTCTTTAAGCTGCATAGACATCACGCCAAGAAAGGATAAATAAGATGGCTGCCGGCCCGGGTCAACAATGTCGGAACCCATGGCGCGGTCATTAACCGCGTATAGACCTTGAGGATTCTTTTCTGACTGAACAGATACCCTTCAGGATGATAACCCACATGCACTATGTCGAAACGCTCGGCTCCGGTACTGTCTTTAAAATGGACCAGACCTTGCTGCTCCAAACCGCTGGATCCCAGGTCAACCGCTTCGAGGCCGCGCTCCTTGGCGCGGCGGATACCCTCCCAAAGAAGTACGTTGTTCGACCGATATTCCAAAGCCTGCGGAGAAGATGTGTTGATCTTGTAATAGAGCGTATTGCCGCACACGAGAAATATAGTTCCTCCCACCATCTTACCGTCGGGAGCAATACCGCAAAGCAGAAACCCCTGCCCCTTGGCTATGTACTCATCCCATATTGCACGGAAGAAACGGTACGGCTGGGCAAAGATCCGGTATTTGCTCCTGCGCAGGTTGACATGCAGAAGATAAAATTGCTTTAAGTCCTCGAGTTTGCCCTCACGACAGATCAGTCCGCGTCGTTCGCCCTGGCGCACCTGATTGCGGAAAGAACCGTCGAGCCCCTTCCATAACGTATCCACATCAGCGCGGATGTCCAGCAAATGGAACCGCTCGCGGCTGAGCTCGTGAAAACATCCGCAATTGCGGACCTTGTCGTCCCGCAAGCTGCGCACGGCCATGCGGTATTCTGGAAAATCCTGACGGAAAGAGGCGAATATCTCCCGCCAATCGTCTTCCGACGCCACGCTGGCGTCGCAATAGTCGCAGTAAGACAAAACACAGATCTTCCACTCCAGAAAGTTGCGCACCACGGTGTAGACCACGTAGCTGCGCACGCGTCCGGCATCTTCGATATACTTCATGAATATCCGCGGACGATAGGCTTGGCGTATGACCCTGAACCATTCCGGAGAAAAGAACAGATTGGTCCGCATATCCGGCAGATCCAGTTTCTCCAGCGCCTCAAAAAGCGGTAAAGTCTTAACCATAGGTTATTTCTTTTTATGTAGTCCGTCGGCTATACGCGCCATTACCGGGACCACCCGGGACAGGTCGTAAATCCTAACGGAAGAATATTTCTGAATATCAGGCGAAGCCAAGAAGCGTATCGAGTCGATCAGGTTGGTGCTATGCTCCAGCACAAAGCGCTCAGTCATGGCATAGTTCATATGCGGGAAAACCTTAACCGGATCCGCCCTGCTGTCGATAAAAGACAAGTAGTCCTTAAGCGGCAACAAGAAGCGCCCGCCCGAACCCAGGTCCACATAGGCCTGCGGCCCCAGCACCAAATAACGATATCCCTCGCTGTATAATTTTAACAGCCCCTCGAAGTTACCCGGCACCGGTTTGACTCTACCTGAAAGACCGACATATATCTGCATGACCGGATCCTGGGCAGCAAAAAACTTAACCCCCGGCTGCTTGTCCTCAAGATATTGCTCAGCCTTCTCGTAATCCGACCTGGCCTGGGCCAACTGCACCGATTGCCCCAGCATTAGCAGCGCCATGATACCGGAAACACCCACCAGCACCAGACGCTTCCGTACGGACAGCACATCATACAAGGCCCGAATAAAACAAGCCGCAGACAACACGTAGAACGGCAGCATGACCGCTATGTAGCGCGCACCCTTCTCGTTGGTCAGGGAAAAAATAAACATCTGCGCGCAGACCAGCACGAACGGCAAAAGCAGCGACCACTGCTTCTTGTAAACGAAATACAAATTACCGAAAAAGAAAAACGTCAATATCCAATTCTCCATCTTAAAAAGATAGTACGGATACGACAAAAGATTGACCCAGGCAAACACATCCCTAGCCGTGTCGCCCTGGTGAAATACCCAGGCGAAGATCATGACCGTGTTGGCCCCCTCGAACAGGTTGCCGATCAAGACCGCGCAGGCCAGAAAGGCCACAAAGAACCAGGCAAACCGACGCCAGTCAATCCCCCTGCGTTCTACCAGCCCTGTCCATAACTCAGCTGTGAATACCAATATCGGCATCATACACAGACGATAATTTGCAAAAAAAGCCGCGCCAAAAAGGAGCCCCGCCATCAAGGTGCGCCAGCCAAATCTTCCAGGGAAAAGATAAAGATAGAAACCGGCCAAGACCAGGAATATGCTCACCGCTTCCTGCAAACCGATCCGGGAATAAAAAACATGCCCGGGCAGGATCGCCAGCAAGCCTACCGCCAAAAGCGCCGTAGAAATTGAACCGGAGAATCGACGGACAAAATGAAAGAAAAGCGGCAGAGTCGCCAGCCCGAAGACACTGGCCATGACCTTGCCGAACTCCCAGTCCCGCAGAGCTCCCCATAGAAAGCGAGAGTCCACAATAAAAAACCAAAGCGATTTGCCGCTGGCCATGGCCAAATGCGCATAATAAGTAAACGCGCGCCAGGAATCTTCCCGGTTCATTGGACTGTGAGACTGAATGAACTCCAAGATAGCCCGGTTATGATTAAGATACAGTCCCTCGTCGTAGAAAAAGAAGCCGCTCCCGCGCAGGTTATAGATGCGCAGGGCCACCCCGCACAAAAGCGCCAAGGCCGTCAAGGCCAGAAGAATCTGTCTAGGTCTGGATAAACTACGGAAGAATTCCATGAGCGTAAGTTATTTCTTTATACCCAACCCGAGGAACACCAGTGGACGTAGTATGCTCCACCACCCGGTGACCGGCTTCATTTTCGTGTACCCCAACGCCTTGGGAGGATAGATCTTCACCACCGGGACTTCCTTGTAACGGTAGCCCAGCCGTATGATCTTGTAGAATAGATACGGTTCCAGCTCGTAACGGTCCAGCCAGTCCTGAAACAGATCGATACGCTTGTCTTCGAGAACAGAAAGCCGTACCGCCCTAAAACCGTTGGTGCTGTCGGTAATATAGGTCCAGGTGATCAGCGAAAACAACCAGGGATGGACAAAGCGCGTAGCAATGATGCGGTAGAATGGCATCTGTCCGTACCCTCCGCCGGGCATATAGCGCGAACCCTGCACCAGGTCGTACTCTGTCTCAAACGCATCTCTAAGCTTGTAGATGTCTTCCGGAGTGTCCTTGTTGTTACCAGCCACGAAGAAGACCGCCTGGTAGCCTTGTTCCTTGGCATAAAAAAGTATCCTACGAACGCTAAAACCGGCTCCCATATTCTTTTCGTTACGGACCACGATTATATGCGGGTTGCGCGGAAGCTTCTCGATGGACCCGTCGCTAGAACCGTCATCCAGAATAAGCACGTCATAGAGAGAATAGTCCGAAAAACGACGAACCACCTCCAGGATCTTCTCACCTTCGTTAAAGGTGCTGATGCCCAAAATATATTTGTTCATGGAGCCTCGGGGATGGAAACTTTCTTCATTAAAGAATGAAGTGTGAAATTTTGGTTTATTATACCTTCCGCCTACCCCTTTTCAAAGGAATTACTGGCTTTGTTGGGATGGCGTTCCGAGGGGACTGACCGTAAACTTGCGGGAGATCAGGAGAGCATCATCGCAATACAATTCCAGACGGTATTCGCCGAATTCCGGCACCGTGAGCCCGGCAATATCCAGAGTGATCTCCACCACCTGGCTGCGTTCCTGAAACTGTATATTGCCGCGCGTCTCACCGATGGACAGGTTGTCGGTCGAACGCAAACACTTAAGCGCGCAGGTATAATCGCCGATCCCCTCCGTCATGGAGATAAAGATACAAAAACGGTTAAGCAGGCAAGGCACCTGCATTGTCGAGACATTGCTGAACATGCCGATCAGAGACTTTTTACCGGTCTTCTTGTCCTCGATTATCATATCGCATACGACCATGCTCAAAGGTAACGGCAGCGGCTTCTTCACCATACAGGTCACTCCATCCTTAAGTCTACGGCTCGACGCCGCGATTTTTTGTCCGAACGGAGCTTCTTGGAAGCGAGCATCCGCTCTTTTGACGCAACGGAACGCTTACGGTTTTGCCGACGTTCCTTTTCCCGCGCGACAACGCGCGCCAAGGCCTCATCCTCTGCACGTCTGCGCACCGCCGTTTCCAAGAGCTCGCGGGCCAGCACTCGATTCTGGTACTGCGTGCGGAATTTCTGACACTTGACCCTAATGCCGGTGGGACGGTGTAAAAGGCAGACCGCGGTAGAAACCTTGTTGACGTTCTGCCCGCCGGGTCCGGAAGCCCGGGTAAAGATCTCTTCTATATCCAACTCACGAATATTTAACGACAACTGTCACCGCCCACTCTGTACACGATAAGAAACCGCCGCCCACTCGGTTCCCCGCACGACCTTGACCAAGCTCAGCTCCGGTAAGGAAAAAGCCTTCTTAACCCTGGGTATATTCTTAAGCGATATCCCCGAAATGACCAAAGTCCCGCCCGCCTTTACAAAAGACACCAGCCGGTGCCGGAACTCTACTAGATCCGGCGAGACCAAATTGGCCGCCACCAGGTCAAAAGGACGCCGCACCTTATATCTGCGAACGTCCGCCACCGTCACCCGGCACGATAAATGATTCGCCCGTAGGTTGTCCCGAGCGACCCTGACCGCGGCCGGGTCATTATCAAAAGCCGCCGCGTGACCGGCGCCGCACTTAAGCGCCACCACCGTTAGGATACCCGTTCCGGTCCCGACGTCAAGAAATGAATCAAACTTCCCCGCCATGCCCTCTATTACCTCGGCGACAAAACGGGTAGTCTCGTGCAGGCCGGTGCCGAAAGCATTGGTCGTTTCGATAAAGATCGGCTCCTTGCCAGCCGGAACCGAACGGTCCGCCTGCCATAACGGCACCACCTGGAAACGTTTGGTAAGCGTGAACGGACGCCAGCCCTTCTTCCATCCGGACAGCCAGTCCGACTCACGATGTTTCTTGAGATATAACCGCACGCCATCCAGCCTCAAGGCCCGGATCCTCGCCGCGGCTCTCTCCGCCGACTTGAGGCCTGGGATATAAAACGAATACCGTGTCACTCCCTTGCCAGTCGCCTCCACCAGACTTGAGATATCCAGCCCGCAACCGGCCAAAAGCGAACGGATAAGCTCGCCCGCCACCACCGACGAGGGAAACTGCATTCCGACCTCATACTGCACCTTACTTGCCATATTCTTCACCCTCAACTCTAGACAAAGCAAACACGGACAACAAATGCCGTACTTGCGACACCAACAAAAAGACCTGCCCGGCGCCGGACAGGTCTTTTATCAGAACATGCGGTTACTTTATAGCTTGACGACGTTCTGCGCCATGTCGCCCTTGGGCCCCTGCACCAGCTCAAACTCTACCTCCTGGCAGGTAGTCAAGGTTTTGTAACCTTCACCCTGGATAGCCGAATAGTGGACAAATACATCCCGGCCTTCCTCTCCCTCAGGGTTAACAAAACCATACCCCTTTTGATTGTTGAACCACTTGACCTTCCCCTTCGTCAGCACCTTGGTTGTCATACCCCCTCCTTCCGGCCGGCGGTCGACGGCACCAGCCTGCCCTTCCCCACACATAGCCCACCTGCACCTGCAGGACCGTCAGCATTGTACCCAATATGCCCCAAACAAAAAGGCCGCCGGGAAATTTCCCGACGGCCTCAAGAATTGCATCACGTTGATTTCATTAACATCCGTTTCCTCATTGCGTTTTAATTATAAAAACGCATAACGGACGTGTCAACGACTTAGCTGAATTTTCTTACATCCACACCGACTACTGCTGAGTCTGCATCGTCTTCATGCTCTTCATGAGCTGGAACATGTCGCTGTTGGTCGACATCATCAGCGTAGTATTGGCGTCGATGGACTCACGGTATGTCTCCAGTGTCTTCAAAAAACCGTAGAACTGCGGATCGCGATTATATGCCTCGGCATAAATACGTATCGCCTCCGCATCGGCACTACCGATGATCTCCTGGGCTTTACGGTAGGCCTCAGAGCGGATCTGTTCCAGCTCTCGAGCCATCTTCCCTTCGATCTCAGCCTTCTTGCCCTGCCCCAGCGAACGATATTGCTCGGCAGCGCGCTTGCGTTCGGAGATCATACGCTCGTACACCTTACGCAACACGTCCTGAACGTAGTTGATGCGGCGGATGCGTATATCCACCAACTGTATGCCGAACTCTTCCAGCCTGGGAACCGCACGTTTGAGTATCTCCCGCGTCAGGGCCTCGCGGCCGAAACTGACCGGCTCCAGTGAATCCTCGTCGTTACTTATCGTATCCAGGTCCTTGACCTCCTGTTTCGCCCCGCTCTGTCGCCCGATAATGGCATTGGTGTCGCGGATCACCTCTACCAGATTGTGGCTGGAAATAAGGTCTCGGGCGGAGGAATCCAGTATATCGTCCAGACGCGCCTGAGCAACCGACTCAGTGCCGAAAGACTGCATGAACTTAAGAGGATCCTTTATACGCCAGCGCGCGGTCAGATCCACCCAGATATAACGCTTGTCCAGCGTCGGTATCTGGTTCGGCTCTCCGTCCCACTCCAGGATACGCTTGTCGTAACGGTTGACTTCCTGTACGAACGGGGTCTTCATATACAACCCCGCCTGCCTGATGGGCTGGCCAATGGGCTGGCCGAACTGGGTAATGACGACCTGCTGGGTCTCATCCACAACATAAAACACACCGGTAATGACCAAAAGCAGCGTTATCACAAAACCGATGACGAGGGCGGTAACTAGCCTATTCATGTAATTTTCCTCCCTCGTTCAAGTTGAGTAATGGTAATACCGGGCTGCCGGTACCGTCGAAGATATACTTCTTTCCGGCCTTCGGCAGAACCTCCTGCATAGTTTCAAAATAGAGGCGCTTGTCGGTTACATCCCTGGCTGCCTTGTAGGCTTCCCAGGTGGCGATAAACTTAGCGGCGTCACCCTTGGCCCGGTTGGTACGCTTGACGGCATAACCTTCCGCTTCGCCCATGGTTTTCTCCGCCTCACCCCGGGCGCGCGGCACCACCTTGTTGTAGGCTTCCCAGGCCTGGTTCATCACCTTCTCCATCTCCTGCTTGGCCTCGTTTACCTCGTTGAAGGAAGCCTTGACCGCTTCCGGCGGGTTAACGTCCTGCAGGATCACCGACTGGATCTGGATGCCGGAGTCGTAGGAATCCAGGATCGCCTGCAGCTTACGCTGCACCTCTAGGTCGATCTCCATACGACGTGTCGTTAGCGATTCCGTCACGGAATTATCACCAATGGTTTGGCGCATGACCGACTCGGTGATGTCGCGTATGATAGCGCGGGCGTCCCTTATATTGAAAAGGAGCTTGACCGGGTCATTGATCTTGAACTGCACCACCCAGGTTACGTCCAGAACGTTTATATCGCCGGTAAGCATGAGCGACTCGTCCTCAAAACTTCCCTGGGAGTATTCAGTCTGAACTCCGGCGCGTAGCGTACGGAAACCGAACTCCTCCTTCATAACGCGCTGAACCTTGACGATATTAAGCTGATCTATGTTGAAGGGAAACTTCCAGTGCAGACCCGGAGACTCGGTCCGGGTATATTTGCCGAAGCGCCGAATGACACCTACCTCATCCGGTCCGACGGAGTAAAAACTGGAAAATACAAACGCCAGCAGGATCATCCCCAAAACCAAGAGCGGGATGACCGTATTAAACTGCTGCAGGTTCCTGCGCCCCTGACGCAACAACTCCTCGGGGGTATCGGGTATATTGAATCCCATGCATGTACCTTTCGTTTAATAAACGTTTATTTCGCCTTGCCCTGATTGGCAACCGAGGCCATCGCCGCCCGGATCTTCTCTTTGTCGCCGAGATAACGCTCCTCGATCGGCTTGGGTACTGGCTTTAAGTTGGCATCCAGCTCGTATACCAACGGCGTTCCTGTCGGTATGTTCAGGGATACAATGTCCTTCTCGGAGACGTTGTCCAGATGCTTGACCAGCGCCCGCAGGCTGTTGCCGTGAGCGGCGATAACGACCTTCTTGCCGGACTTGATAGTCGGCACAATCGTCTTCTCCCAGTAAGGCATAACACGCGCCACGGTGGCCTTAAGGTCCTCGGTCAGCGGCAACTCATCGGCGGTAAGCTGCTTGTAGCGCGGGTCGTTACCCGGATAACGCGGGTCATTCTTTTCCAGCTTAGGAGGAGGGACATCGTAGCTGCGACGCCATACGTGCACCTGTTCCTCGCCAAACTTCTGCGCCATCTCGGACTTGTTCAGGCCCTGCAATCCGCCGTAATGCCGTTCGTTGAGGCGCCAGGATTTCTCCACCGGGATCCACAAAAGGTCCATCTGTTCCTGGACCAACCAAAGCGTGCGAATGGCACGTTTAAGTACCGAAGTATATGCCACATCGAAGGTAAAGCCCGCCTCTTTAAGCAGCCTTCCGCCCTCTATCGCCTCCTGAATCCCCTTCTCCGAAAGGTCCACATCGGTCCAACCGGTGAAGCGGTTCTCCTTGTTCCACACACTCTCGCCATGACGAATCAACACGATCTTGTACATGCTCTTACCGCATCCTTTCTGTTTGAATTAGATAGAAAGAACGGGACTTGTAAATCCAAGTCCCGTTCCTATGACAAAATAATCTATCAGGGAATTTCACTTCTTGCCGTTCTTCTTTACATCCTTACAACATTTTGGCAAATGATGCGCCACCCATGCAGATGCATACTGTTGAAACCAATCGTCAGCTGCCTTATCAAAGCCTATATCATAACCTTGCATTTCGCTCTGCAGCCACTTGTGACGGTTGATCTCTTCCACAACTTCCTTTTCTTGAAGCAGTTTTTCGCGATCAATCACGGCAGCACCCTTTCTGTAACCAGTTGAGTGTATTCTAGCTACACATATTTTCTTCGTCAAACAAAAACTTGGGAGTATTTTCGTTAACGTTCGCGAAAATCTAAAAATACCACTTTCCCTTACTTCTCGCCGGAGAATCTATCTGCATCCTCTATACCGTCAACAGCTTAGGACTGACGCCGCCCCAGTAACGACGGAGAGCTTGGGTCTGTTCAGGATCGCAGGCCATCTGCTCGCCGACACGTAGCCTAGCCAGACACGCATCCTATAGTGCAAACATGGTTTATGGAAGAGATAAGGCTGTTCTGATTTGAAAAGCGGCTATGCCAAAAGCCACTGCCACATTTAGGGAATTCTTTACACCTAGCATATCGATCTCCACGAGTGCATCTGCCTGCTCGCATATCTCTTCGCCCACACCGTCCACCTCGTTACCTAGAACAAGGCAAACCGGCCGACAGGGTTGCAGCTTTTCCAGTGGAATGCTTTCAACCGACTGCTCCATGACCACGATATGGAACCCCTTCTGCTTCAGGCCGCGGACCACCTCAGCGGAACTTCGTTGATATTCCCACGGCACGCTCTGCTCGGCCCCCAGCGCGGTTTTGGCTATACCTCCCTGCGGAGGATAACCAGTGATGCCGCACAGCCAGAGCTTGCGCACCCCGATACCGTCCGCGGTACGAAAGACTGACCCGACGTTGTCCAGGCTGCGTATATTATCCAGCACCACCTCGAACGGCAGCCGCGGTTCGCGCGACCGCGATATCTGGCGGGACACTATCTCGGAATGAGTAAGTTTACGCATGCAAGCTTGCCTGAATCGAGCCGCTCCGCCCGTACTGATCCTTATGACTTCACCCAGTGCTTGAGAAAATAGAGACCGCCGAAGACGTTCGGCGCCACCAGTAGACCCTTCTTCTGCTGCCTTCTAAGCCAGCGGTCGACCGAATGTATCGGTACCTCGTGCACTTTTATTTTCTCCCATTCGCCGACACCGCCACCTTTGGCGACCTTGCGGATCTTACCAGCGTGAAAGATCGTGACCATGTCCCGACACATTCCAGCGGACACCGGCCCGGTAAAAAGCTTCTTCATGGTGTGGGCAATATAACCCGTCTCTTCCAACAGCTCACGCCGGGCCGCTTCTGCGAGATCCTCATTACTACGCCCGTGATCATCACCCGCCAGGCCCGCCGGGAAGGCGATAACGTTCTTCTCCACCGGACGACGGAACTGCTCTACCAGCAACACCTTGTCTTCAGAGGTTCTGGCCACGATGATAACCACACCGGTAGAATTGACCCTCTCCACATACTCCCAGCCGTCCCGGATGACCAGCCTGAGATATTTACCCGACTTTACAGTCTTGTTCATCATTTTTCCGTCCGCCTTTGCGTTAACTTAACACTTTTCCCGCTGCCACTACTGAGCCGCCCGCAAACGCTTCCATTCCCGGCAAACATCGTCCATAAGTGACGCCATGATCTCCCGAGAGAAATCAAAGCGGATCCCGGCAGCCGTAAAGAGCTCTGGCAAGGGCCGCGCCCCGCCCAGAGTGAGCGCCTGTTTGTACGCGCCCAGCGCTATCTGCGGATCCCGACGGAAACGCTGCCAGATCTGCAACGCCCCTAGCTGGGCTATCCCGTATTCGATATAGTAAAATGGCACCTCGAAGATATGCAGCTGGCGATGCCACAGACAGGCCTCTTCTTCCTCCAGGCCAGACCAGTCCACCACCCCGCCGCTGAATTCCTTGGCGAATTTAAGCCAGGCTGAACGCCTCTCCGCGGCAGAATGCTTCGGATTTTCGTACATCCAATGCTGGAAGGCATCAATGGTGGCCACCCAACCCAATACCGATATCGCACCTTCAAAGAATTCCGTCGCCGAACGGCCCGCATCCTTGGCATTATAAAACACCTCCAGCCGGTCGCTGGCCATAAGCTCCATCGACATAGACGCCACCTCGCAAAATTCCATGGGCGCGTGCCGATAAAAGACCAGCGGCTCAGCTGCCGAGAGCGAGGCGTGAAAGGCGTGCCCGGCCTCGTGCAACAGAGTGTGCACATCGTCGTCCATTCCCACCGCATTCATGAAGATGAACGGCTGGCGCGCCTCGTCAAATGTGTTCTGATAGCCACCCGGAGCCTTCCCCTTGCGGCTCGACAGGTCCAGCAAGCCGCTTGCGCGCATAGAGTCAAAAATGGCGCCCAGTTCGCTGTCCAGCGAACGCATTATGCGGCCCACACCATCTACCAGCTCGTCCACCTGCTTAAATGGTTGCAGCGCTGGCCGGCCCAACGGGTCGACTGATACATCCCACGGCTTCAACTTGTCCAGATGCATACTGTCCCGGCGTTGCGCGTCTATAACCGCCCTTAGCGGCACCACCACATCCCGAACCGCACTGTGGAATTTCCGGCAATCCTCGGGAGTATAATCGAAGCGCAGGTAAGACTTGAACTGATAATCCCGGAAGTTGGCGAATCCTGCGTTCACGGCGACCTGATGACGCAAGTCGAACATCTTCTGAAAAAGCTGCTCGATCCGATCCTTATCCTTCAGGCGGCGCTGGGCCGTGGCGCGCCAGGCCCGTTCGCGCAGATCCCGGTCCGGATCCTCCATATAACGGGACATCTCCGGCAACGTGTGCTCCTTGCCGTCGAACTCTACCGTCATGGCCCCGCACAGCGCCTGGTATTCCTGTGACAAAAGCGCCAGCTCAGTCTGCAGCGGAATATTCTTTTCCACGAACATCTCAACCGCCGCCCGCACTGCCCGGTCATGTACCAGATACCTACCGGCATCCATCGCTATCGTCTCCCGCAGCTTGAGATACTTCCGGTTGAGCGCGTCGTGCAAGGGCTTGAGCGCCGGCTCGACCTTCTCGATGAAATCCTGATACTGGCCGGCCCGGACCGGATCGTCGGTCTGGCAGGTCATGCTGACGTAGAGTATCCCCGCCGCCTGACTGACTGCGGCGTCCAGTTCGGAGAGGTCCAAAAGCCAGCGCTCCAACTCGTCCGACGATTTGACCGGTCGGTCCAATAACACCTGGTACATCCCAAGTAGCGTCTCCTTGTCGGTGAGACTGGCATCGGCAGGCACAAACTTCCGTGCGGCGTAGGGAATTAAATCTGCAAAGACATTCTTGTTTTCCGGCATAGGGCTTCCTGTCGTTAATAATTAACCTGCGAAGTATAGGTCAGCACTGCCTCGCCGTCTTTGGCTACCGGCACCTCGAAACGCGCCCGGGCAGCGTCCGGCTTTGTAAATGGATGCGAATGCTGTGTAATGCTCCAATCACTGAAACCGGCCAACGACTCCACGACATATACGACTATGTCCTCGGCCTTGTGGTTACGGATATGTATCTCCCATTCCGACTCATAGACACGGTTGGAGACCCGCTGGAAAGCCGTCTGCCTTCTTTCCGCCACCACGTCGAATGCCTCCCCGACTTTGAGACGCACTTCCTCGTCCTTGGGCGTGTGCCGGACATTATCCTCTCCGATAAACTGGGCATTCCCGTCGTGGTCCTTCTTGTATAGACGGATCGTCCCCGCCGGCAAAGGCATGCCGAGGTGTCCGACCTCACTGTTGCGGAAGCTCATCACCACGTTGACCGGCTGCTTGGCATCGGGATCGCTAAACTGCCTCGTATACCACCAGCCGCCTTGTCCTTCTATCACAAACTCCTTCAGCATTGGTACGGCTGCCGCCCCCAAAAGGCTGATCTGCTTAGTCTGGCCGTCCTTAATAGTGGTCTTGCGCTTGAGGTCATACATATGGTACTCGAACAAAGCCTGTTCGTGAAATTGCGGACCGGCCCCTGCGGCATCAGACATTACCTCCATCGCTTGGGCCTTCATAAGCATGTTGCGTTGCGGTGTTGCCACATTAACCTGCCCAGCCACCACTTTCAGCACCGAATTGCGGTAAGTGGCACCGCTCTTATTATCAACGGTGACCCAGCCAGCCAAGTCGCCCAACTTGTCGTCTGCGTCCAGGGTCAGGACATAATCCGCATGCCAGTTGACGTTGTTGGTCATGTAGGCGACTTCCACGTCCTGCT
>JAAXVU010000024.1 GCA_013335325.1 Candidatus Omnitrophota bacterium
ACTTGTATCCCGAGCTTAACGGAGACGATTTTATCGAGTTCAGCTCCATGATAAACGTCAGGCCTGCTCAGGATAATATGTGCTTAGGTATAAAGAGCGAAGAGGTTCGGCGGAAGGTCATCCAGGTCGTGAACGATAGGATCCACAGATGAGCCTGCAGCATCCGGAACTGGCGGCGGGGCGTTGGGCCAGTTTGTCGTTGGTCGAGCAGATGGCGCATATCGGCTGCGAGGTGGAGCGGGCGCTCAACTGGCGGGCCAGGCAGAACGAGGAGTACTGTCGCTTGGCGTACATGCGGGTCCTGGAGCTTATTGATCTGTCGTTGGAGCAGGCCTCCAACTACGCGCAGTTGAAAGAGTTGGCGCGCCTGCGAGAGGCGGCGGTAGATTTCTTTGCCGGGTCTAACCAATTCCAGTCGAGCGAGGACTCTTGGCAGAAATATTTTCTGCCTTTCGCCTGCGCCGCGCGCTCAGGCCGCGATAAAATATTTTGAAAGATAATACAATAGAACTAAGGTTACATTAACTATGAAAACCGCCCAGAAGATCGTCACTGCCCCAATTCTCCGGAAGCTCATCGCCCGTTACCGCAAGGCAGGGAAGACCGTCGCCTTTACCAACGGTTGTTTCGATATCCTGCACTACGGTCACGTCAGCTACCTGGAGGCGGCTAGGAAAGACGATTCGCGCATATTGATCATCGGCCTTAACAGCGACCGTTCGGTCCGTGCGCAGAACAAGGGGCCGGAACGTCCCATAGTGCCGCAGTCCGAACGGGCCCGGGTTTTGGCTGCGCTGGCCTGTGTGGACCATGTCGTACTCTTTAATGAGCCCACTCCGCAGAAATTGATCGAGACTCTGGGGCCAGACGTGCTCATCAAGGGCGCGGACTGGAAGGGCAAGCCGGTGGCCGGCGCTGACGCGGTCCGCTCAAAAGGTGGCCGGGTCGAGTTTATCAAGTATCTGCCTGGACTATCCACTACTAACATTATTCAGAAGATCGGCCGTTCATGCCTCGCCAAGTGAGCCGTAAGGAACTGTTCCGCGTGGTGGACGCCAATTACAATCGCGCCAAGGAAGGCCTTAGGGTCTGCGAGGATGTGGCGCGGTTTGTATCGAACGACCGCACGCTGACCGCGCGGTTCAAGCGCGTCCGACACGGCCTGACCGAGGCCGCGGCTGCTTTCGGTTTCCGGGAGATCGTGGCCGCGCGTGAAATTTTGCAGGATGTCGGCCGGGCCACTTCACGCTCCGAGTCGCGCCGTTCTTCCGTCGGAGATGTCTTCTACGCCAACAGCCAACGGGTGAAAGAATCCTTGCGGGTTTTGGAAGAATTCGCTAAACTTGTGAACATTGAAACGGCGGAGAAGTTGAAACGTTTGAGATATGCGGTCTATGCTATCGAAAAAGAAGCGCTTGGCCGCCTGTAAGCTTTATTTGATCCTTGATACTCAGGTTTGCGACTACGCGCGGCTTTGGCAGGTGCTTAAGCAGGTGAGCGGGCGCGGGGTCGATATCGTGCAGTTGCGCGACAAGGTCGGGACGGCCCGTGAGACGCTGGAATTCGCCCGCAAGGTGCAGCGTTTTCTGTCGGATCGCATTCCATTCATTGTCAACGACCGGGCGGATATCGCGCGGCTGGCCGGAGCGTCGGGCGTGCACGTCGGTCAGGGCGACCTGCCCGTGGCCGAGGCCCGCAGGATAGTGGGGCGCGGCCGCATAGTAGGTACGTCAGCCCAGACCATCGCACATTTGCAGCGGGCAGTGCAAAACGGCGCGGATTATGTAGGTTTCGGGTCGGTGTTCCGGACGCTTACTAAGCCAGACCGACAGCCCATGAACATGGCTCTTTTGAAAGAAGCAGCGAAGATCGCGCAGGCGGAGAGTTTGCCGCTATTTGCTATAGGTGGTATCGGCCGTCAGAATTTGGCGCTCGTTACGGCCTGCGGGGCCGTACGGGTGGCGGTCTGCCGCGATATACTTATGGCTGACGATGTGAGGTCTGCCGTAGGAGAATTTGAACGGGGTCTAGTCGCCGGGATCCGGTAATACAGACGGATACGGCTTAATCTGAAATTTATGCGAGAGTAATTCAGTGGTAGAATGCCAGCTTCCCAAGCTGGCTACGCGGGTTCGATTCCCGTCTCTCGCTCCAGTTTTGTATACATGAAGTCAGGGATTTTAAACTTGCTATCAGAAGATACTTCCCGCAATGGCCTGTGCCGACCCAATCGCGCAGTATTTGCCGAACACCCAGAAGGCCGTTTCTGTATGCAGAATTTAATGCGGGATAAATGGGAAAGCTTCCGCCAAGGCCGCATGCGATACGGCCGTGCCCTGCCTTGTTTGCATCTGGGACTGGCGTTAGGGGCATTCTTCCTGGCTGGTTGCGCAACGGTGAGCAAGCCTGCCGCCACTACAGCCCCTGAGGAAAAGAAGCCGGCTCCAGCCAAAGGCGTATACCATAAAGTACGTAAGGGCGAGACCCTCTGGCGGATTGCCAGGGCCTACCGAGTTTCCGTCGAAGAGATCACCCTGGCCAATCATATTCCCAACGCGGCATCCATCGAGGAAAACCAGCTCCTGCTTATTCCTGGCGCTGATGTTGTTCAGACCGTCACTCCTGTTAGCAGCACGAGTAAGGACACCGAGTTTATGTGGCCAGCCCGCGGTAAGGTGGTCTACTATTTCGATGACCGCCGGGGTGCCTCTTTTAACCGGGGCATAGACATCAAGCTTACTGATGAAGAATTTGTCAAGGCGTCTCGCGACGGGCGCGTTGTGTTTTCCGACCATCTGGCCGGTTACGGCTATGCCGTCATATTGGACCATGCTGACGGTTTCTATACGGTTTACGGTCGCGGCGACAAGCTGTTGGTGTCGGCGGGAGATTACGTTACACGCGGCGAGAAGATCGTGGTGCCGGCGCGTGAAGGAGGTCAGGCATTCTTGCATTTTGAGATTCGTAAGGGCAGCGCCCCGTCGAATCCGTTGTACTATCTTCCATAAATGTGCCGGGGGGGCGCATGGAGCATTCGTTATCGGGTAGGAAAGAAATTCTCAGCCTGTTGAAGAAAAGGGTGACCGACCTGAAGGAAGGCTACCGGCAGAATGTTGCCCTGATCGGCAGTTTGTACGTGGGCAAGACCACCATTTTGCACCAGTTGCTGGCCGAACTGGACGAAGGCGCGCTTATACCGGTCTATCTGGATTTGGAAAACCGCGATCTGGATTATCTGGCGTCCAAGACCGCCCGCAGTATCCTGTACCATTTCTGCAAGAACAAGGGGCTGGCGGTCAGCGAAGATCTTTCCCAACTCATAAACACCGCGCGGCCGCATATCCCTCGTACTGTCGAATGGGTTGAAGGGATCGCGGCCTTGATCGGCGGCGGCCGTTTAGAAGAGCTGCTCGACCGTGTACTTGCTCTGCCCAATTTGTTTTCACAGGAGACGGACCGCTGTACCGTCATTGTTTACGACGAGTTCCAGGCATTGGCAGAATTTGGCGTGCCCGGTATCTTCCGTAAGCTGGCGGACTGCATCACTACCCAGAAGCGTTCTCTGTGTGTGATCGCCAGTTCCTATGAAGAGCAGTCGAAGAAGATACTTGCCGAGGAGCTGACATTGCTCTTCGGCAATTTCGAGATTGTGCACGTGCTGCCACTGGATCTGCGCGCCAGCCAGGAATTCATCGAGCGTCGCATGGGCGGTCTCCGGATGGGGCTGCAGCTGCGTAATTTTCTCGCTGATTTCACTGGCGGACGACCGCTTTACCTGGACATTCTGATCCAGGAAGTGATCAACCTCGGGGCCATCTTCAAACAGCAGGAAGTCTACGCCCCGCTGGTCGTGCAGGCGATGGAGAATCTGATCTTTAATCGTTGGGGCGCGCTAAACCGTCATTTTGAGCTGGCCTTGAACCGTATTACCGTCGGCAAGAACAGTCAGCTGGTTACGGATATTCTGTTTGCCATGGCCAACGGTGCCCGCAAGGTCAAGGATATCATCGATCAGTCGGGCGGCAAACCCGCCCATGTAGCGCAGCGGATCAAGTATCTTATCGATGAGGATATAGTAGAGAAGAATGGCAACTATTTCCATATCAAGGACAAGCTTATGCGTTACTGGATCAAGTACGTTTTCCAGAAGCGGGTAAAGTCTATCGAGATGGAGCCGGGCCGTCAGCGCAAGGAGTTCAAGGAAGAGATCAACCGGGCGGTCACGGAGTTCCAGACCAAGTGTCGCATGGATCTGCCGAGCCGGATGATGGAATTGCTTAACTGTTTCGATAACGAGCAGTTCGATCTGTATGGCCGAACCTACAAGCTGCCGGTATTCCGCGGTCTGACGCCGATCAAGATGCATTACCGCGGTGGCACCAGTTTTGACGTTATCAAGGCCGATACTGACGATGGCCTGTGGTTACTTATATTGCGCAAGGACCCTCTGGCGGAGAACGACATCAACGCGGTGACCGACGAGGCCCGCAAGATGGGCCTGCGTCCACGCAAGTGCGTTATCGTCTCGCTCGCCAGTCTGGATGACGGCGCCCGTTTGCGCGCGCTGGAGGAGCGTATGTGGATATGGAACGAGCCGGTCCTAAATTCGCTCATGAGCCTTTACGATAAGCCTTATATCGTCCTATGAGAATAATAGTTATCTCCGACACACATGCCGACAAGCTGCCTAAGCAATTGCTCGAGGATATCCGTAAGTCTGATCTGGTCATCCATGCTGGCGACTTTACCGATATCGAGACGCTGAAGGCGCTTAGGCAGATCAAGGAGGTACGCGCGGTGTACGGGAATATGGACGGCCTGGAGCTGCGGCAGGCGCTGCCTCAACGTGAGGTTTTCCAGTGTGAGGGTGTCAGGATAGGTATATTTCACGGTGAGGGATCCTCGGACGGCATGCTGGAGCGCATTCGCGGGCATTTTCAGGGCGATGCCGTTCAGGCCATCGTTTTTGGTCATACCCACGCGGCCATGAACAAGGTTATCGACGGTGTGTTGTTTTTCAACCCTGGCAGTCCGACGGACCATATCCGGGCGACTGTACGTTCTTACGGGGTGCTGGAAGTGCACGGTCAGGAGATCAAGGGCCGCATAGAGAAGTTGAAATAATGTATTTTCCCGCCGGGGACGGTCTGCCGTCCGGGCGATTTCGAGGGGGGGTGGCATGGATATCCTGTGGGCGCCTTGGCGCGACGCATACGTAACGCAATGTTCCAGCAAGAATAAGGGCTGCGTCTTCTGTCAGATATTGCGGGAGAAGAAGGACGCCCGTAATTTTATTTTCCTGCGCACCGAGCACACCTTTGCAGTCTTGAACATTTATCCTTTTAACGGTGGCCATGTGCTGGTTATCCCCAATCGTCACGTCGACGAGCTGGAGAAGCTTTCCGAAGCCGAGCGGATGGATTTCATGAATACCTTCTTGCGCGTCAAGGCGCTGGTACATAAGGCACTCAAGCCGCACGCTTTCAATTTTGGGATGAACAGCGGACATCTTTCCGGCGCCGGCATACCGGAACATTTGCACCTGCATATTGTCCCGCGCTGGTCGGGGGACGTTAATTTTATGCCGGCGATATTCGGGACCAAGGTGATCCCAGTCGCGTTGAAAAAAGTTTACCAGGCGCTTAAAGATGCTGACAAGAAACGGGATTGAAGATTTTGAAATAGCGAATCTGGCGCCTTACGCCATGAAGAGCCGCGAGTCGTGGGGACGTCAGTACCCGGAACCGGACCACGGCAGCCGCACTGCCTTCCAGCGTGACCGCGACCGCGTGGTGCATTGCGAGGCCTTCCGCAAGCTCGAGTACAAGACGCAGGTCTTCGTTATCTTCGAGGGGGATTATTACCGCACGCGCCTGACGCATACCATCGAGGTGGCCCAGCTGGCGCGGACCATTGGCCGCAACCTGCGCCTGAACGAGGACCTTATCGAAGCTGTGGCGCTGGCCCACGACCTGGGGCATCCGCCGTTCGGCCATGCTGGCGAGATGTTCCTCGACCGGCGGCTCAAGGAGGCCGGGCTGGGGGGGTTCAACCATAACCAGCGCAGCTTCGAGATCGTCACCAAGTTCGAGAAACGTTATCCCGACTTTCCCGGTTTAAATCTTACTACCGAAGTCCTCGTCGGGATACTGAAGCATGAGACCCTTTACGACAACATTGGCGACCCGGCAGTACTGGCCGACAAGGATTTCGCAGCACGGCTCAAATCCCGGCCCTGTTCGATGGAAGCCCAGGTGGTTGACAAGGCCGATTCACTGGCGTACCTTAACCACGATATCGACGACGGGCTGACCTCCGGCTGTATCACGGCCAGCGACCTGGAGCAGAGCGAGCTCTGGCGGCGGGCGGTGGCCCGGATACATCGTCCCGGAGCAGTTCTAACGGATACTATGTTCAAGTACCAGGTGGTAAAGGAACTGATCGACATGCAGGTTAAGGATCTCTTGAAGGCCACTGATTCGCGCATCGTCGATAACGGCATACGTTCAGCGGAAGACTTGTCTCGTGTACAGAAGGGGCTGGTGGATTTCTCCGACAGCATGAAACAGGAACGCGAGCATATACAGCTGATATTGAACGAGAAGATGTACCACCACTGGAGGGTCGAGAGGATGACGTCGAAGGCCAGGCGTATCCTTAACGATCTTTTTGATGTTTATTTGGACAATCCCAAGCAACTGCCGTATGATGTATACGATCGCAGCAGGAAGTACAGCGACAGGGATTTACACGACGTCATATGCAATTACCTCGCCGCGATGACCGACAGGGCGGCGCTCGATGACTATAAACGACTCTTTGAACCTTACCAAAAAGTATAAACAGATCCTATCGGCAGTACATATTGTCTACCGATTGGTGAATTCTACGCCCAATCTCAAGGAACTTTCCTTGCGGTTGACCCGTCTTTTGTGCCAGTTCGTGCGGGCTAACTCGGCCAGTATCTATCTGCTCGGGCCGGATCATAAAAAATTGGCCCTTATCGCATCCTTTAATAACAAGATCAATTTTCTGGTCACAAGTAAAAACGAGCTTGCCGAAGTCGCGGATAAGGAGCTTGCCATCACGCAGGGAGCGTCGATCTTCGAGGACCGATTGATGGGTTTGCCGCTGGTCACCGACGAATGTATCGGTGCTATCGTCATTCGTCGCAAACCCTCCGAGCTGGCGTTCGACGACTATGACCGGGAGATGTTTTCGATATTCGCCGAGCAGTCCGTGACAGCCATCCGCAACTTGCAGTATTCCGAGCAGCAGCAGAAAATTATTCTGGAGTCGATGAAGCTTATCCGTATGATGTTGGAACGCCAGGGGCCGCAGGTTCGCGGGCACAGCCCGGTTTATTTCAAAATTGTCAAGGCCATCGCCGAGAAATTCCGGATGGGGCAGGATCACATCAACAATCTTTATTATGCCAGCATCCTGCACAACGCCGGCGCGATCGACGTGCCGTATCAGGTTCTGGCCAAGCGAAGCCAGCTTTCGTCCGACGAGTTCAAGCTTATCCGGGACCTGCCGAAGAAGAGCGCCGAGCTTATCAAGCCGATCGATTTTTTGCGGCCGATCTTGCCCGTCGTGCTGTACCTGCATGAGAAATACGACGGCACTGGTTATCCGTCGGGTTTGAAACGCGAACAGATACCTCTGGGGGCCAGGATCATGGCGGTGGTAGACGCCTTTGAATCCATGGTGCAGGGGCGGCCTTATCGCAAGCGCTTGCTTTTGGAAGATGCCCTGAAGGAGATCCGGCGTTCGGCAGGTTCCCACTTTGACCCCAAGGTGGTGGATGTCTTTCTGAAACTGTCCGAACAAAAATTATTTCGAAATTACTTGAGAGCTGTTAAGAAATAAAATTATAATTAGACTATGAATATCAATTATAGAGAGACTCAATACAATTTCTTGGACAATGTTCCGGTTTCGTCCCGGAACCCCGAAGGCCCGCGTGTCCTTTCCGCGCAGTTGACCCTCTCTGTCGAAAACCTTGTTATTTTCTCGATCGTCAGTATAATGGTCATACTTTTTTGCTTCTCCTTGGGCGTTGAGCGGGGGAGAAGGGTTGCTCTGGCTGAATCCGGCAATGCCGTTACGGTCGTGACGCCAACACCTGTGGCCCAGACAGTGCCTGTGAAAGGCGCAGCTGCCGAGGATGACGACGTTATTGATAATGGCTCCGGCAAGAATATGTTTGAAGCGTTCACGGCTTCTTGGCGTAGCCCGGGTAAACCGGCACTTCAAACAGCGTTGCCTGAGCCCGACAAGGCGGTTACCGCCCCGAAGACGGTCAAAGTGACGCCGGCGAGTGCGCCGGACAGGGCTGCGAAAGCGGTTCCTCCGGTGACTAACAAGGTGGCTGTGCGGCCGGCATCCAGCGGTTCTTTTACCGTGCAGGTGGCTTCCTACAAGTCGACGCAGTCGGCTAAAAGAGAGGCGGAGAATCTAAAGCAAAAAGGTTACCGGGAGGTGTATGTTCTCCCGAAGGGGTCGTTCGTGATCGTTTGCGTCGGCAGTTTTACGACCAAGTCCGATGCCAGCACGTTAACCCGACAGTTGAAAAACCGTTATCAGGATCCAGTAGTAAGGAGATTGTAAGATGTCGTTGCATTCATCACTCAAGGTTGACAAGGCCGGCGCTGCCGCACGTACAGTCATGACCCGTATCGAACGGATAAAGGACATGATGAAGAAGGGGCAGTGGTCCGAGGAGCGGACAGTTACCAACCTTCCTAAGGTCAAGGTGGTCCGCGTCAAGGCAGGCAAGAAGAAGGCCAAGGAAGAAGGCGCTGCCGGCGCTGCTGCACCGGCTGCTGCCGGAGCGGCCAAACCGGCCGCTGCTGCGGCCAAGCCCGCCGCCGGTGCCAAGAAGTAACCGGTATTTTGGCAGGAACAGTTTTTCGAAAATCCGAAGCCCGAAATTTGAGACAATCCTGAATGGCCAGAATTCAAATGCCCAGACTATTCTGGTCGCTTGATGATCTGGTTTCTTGAAATTGCTCCGGTTTCGGGTTTCGGATTTCTTGTTACTGAACAACTCTCTTCTACTATTATTAGGTTTCTGGCGTCAATCTGTTTTAAAAGGAGGATTACCTGTGCGTATCGTAATGACTTTATTGTTGGTTTTGTCTTGCTGCCTTACCTGCGGTCAGGCCGGCGCCCAGTCCAAGACTCCTTTTGTGGCCCGTGTTAAGTCGGACCGGGTCTATGTTCGGGCCGGGCAGAATGTCAATTTTGCCACAGTGGCGGTAGTCAACAAGGGGGACACCCTGGTGGTACTTTCCCAGAGTTACGGCTGGTGCCGGGTCAAGGTGCCCGCGCAAACCAAGGCTTACATTAAGGCTGAATACGCCGTGCTGACGACACCCGAGATCGGTGAGATAACTGCTGACAAGGTGAACGTGCGTTGCGCGGCCAGCACCGACGCCGGTATACTGGGCAAGCTGGAGCGGGGTAACCGTTTCTACGTCCGAGCC
The DNA here is from genome assembly GCA_013335325.1 of Candidatus Omnitrophota bacterium. Lineage (GTDB taxonomy): Bacteria > Omnitrophota > Gorgyraeia > Zapsychrales > Fredricksoniimonadaceae > JAAXVU01. Next base: position 9,492 of record JAAXVU010000024.1, read on the forward strand.
AAGGAAGGCGACTGGCTTGCGATCAAGCCGGTGGATCAGCTTTCGGCCTGGGTGAAGGAGGAGTTCCTGGAACCTGTTAAGGGCGCATCTGTTCCGTCGCTATTGTACCCGTCTCCGACGACCACCGCTGCCGCGGCTGCGACTTCGGTAACGCCAGCGTGGTCCAAATTTATAAAGAAGCTCGCCGGCGACCAGGTAGAGATCAACGGAACACTAAAGAAAGACGAACAGGGGACCTACCGGATCTACAAGGATACAACAGCGGTCTGCATAATTACCGGACCGGAGGCGGTCCTAAAAGGGTTTGTCGGCAGTCTTGTGGATGTTCAGGGGCGGATGAGCCCGGCAAATGGCACCGATCTCCCGGTGGTAAAACTTTCCAAAATCAACCTGGTCCTTTGATGATCCTTACCACTATCCTGCTTGTCGTCGTTGTTTTGGTACCAGCCATCGTGCTGCACGAGTGCGCGCACGGCTGGGTAGCATACCGCCTGGGCGATCCGACAGCAAAGAGAATGGGCCGGCTGACTCTGAATCCCCTCAAGCACATTGATCCTGTCGGCACGGTACTGGTCCCGCTGGCGCTTTATCTTTTGCATGTCTTCGGGTTGAATTCTTCCTTGTTCATGTTCGGCTGGGCGAAGCCCGTGCCGGTCAATTTCCGCGCCTTGTCGAATCCCCGCCGCGACCAGATATTGGTAGCCTTGGCTGGACCGGGGGTGAACCTCCTGGCGGCGACTTTGATCGCGCAATTGGCCAAGCTGGGCAGCCTTTACATGATAAGCGAGATTTTGTACTGGGGCGTGTTGACCAACGTAGCCCTGGCGGTCTTTAACCTGATACCGATACCTCCGCTCGACGGATCCCGTGTGGTCGGCGGGCTTTTGCCAGAGAATCTCGAGCGTATCTATTCTCGTCTGGAACCTTTCGGCATTATTGTGGTTATAGTTTTGATCAATTTACGCTGGCTGGATTTCATCGGTCCTGTGATCGAGGGGATCATCCGCTGGATGGGGGTTTAAATGTTCAATATCCGTGTGCGTCTTAAGGAAGATCCGTATTCCATTCTGGTTGGTGCTGGCATTGTCGGCGGGTTGACGGCCCAGTTGAAGAAGATCGTCTCCGGCCGTGATGCCGTTGTCATAACGAACCACTTGGTTTGGCGCCTACACGGACGCCGGCTGGCGGAAGCTTTGCGCCGCGGAGGATTTACAGTCAAGGTCTTTCAGGTGGAGGATTCAGAGCGAGCCAAGTCGGCCGAGGTGGCCTTTGGCCTGGTACGCAAGATCGCGCAGTATGCGGCGGACAAAAAGCCGGTGGTGCTGTCTTTCGGCGGCGGAGTGGTGGGCGACCTGGGCGGTTTCGTGGCGGCGCTTTACAAGCGCGGTGTCCCCTTGGTTCAGATCCCGACGACACTCTTGGCCCAGATCGATTCCTCCATTGGCGGAAAAGTTGCGGTCGACTTGCCGGAAGGCAAAAACCTGATCGGTGCTTTTTATCAGCCGCGGCTGGTTTTGGCCGACGTTGATTTCCTGGCTACCCTTTCCGACCGACAGGTAGCCAACGGGCTGGCCGAAGCGGTCAAATATGGCGTGATCGCCGACGCCAGGCTGTTTGCTTTTATTGAGAAAAATTACCGCCGCCTTCTGGCGCGCGATTCAGCTGCCCTGACGCAACTGGTCAAGGGTTGCGCGGCGATCAAGGCTGATGTGGTGTCCCGCGACGAGAAAGAGACCAGGGGACTGCGCACTATCCTGAATTTCGGGCATACCGCCGGCCACGCCATCGAGACGGCCGCGGGCTACGACCGGTATCATCACGGAGAAGCGGTGGCGCTGGGCATGCGGGTGGCCTGCGCTATTTCCTGCCGGCTTAAGCTGATGAAACCGTTTGAGGCGGCTAGGGTAGAGTGTCTGCTATCCGCAGTTGGGCTTCCGCAGGTGGTGGAAGGTTTGCCATTGACGCGCATCCTCAAGGCAATGCAGTTCGACAAGAAGTTCCAGGGCAAGCAGAACCGGTTTGTCATGGCGCGGGCTATCGGACAGGTCGTTGTGCGTGAAGCGATACCGGAAGCCGTCCTGAAAGCCTCAATACGCGACTACATTTCCTAATAGTACGGGAAGTGTCAGCCAGTCCTTTGCGAACATGTACACATCCAGTTAGTGCCCTTGCATTCTATATATTAATAATATATATTTATTTAAGATCGCAGTAACGAGTATCTTTACTAATTGTATTTCTCACAATATTTGGCCCTTAAGGAGGCCTTCTATGCGGAAGATGACATTATTGTTCGTACTGTGCAGCTTTGTTCTCAGTTGTATTGTTCCGCCTCAGGGACTGGCGCAGACGCTTACCGCAGTGGGTCTTATGCCACAGCCGGGCACTCCCGTAGCGCTTACCTCGGCCTTCACGCCCGCGTATCTTAAGGGCATGGTCATAAATCCGAACGACCCCTTCAAGTTCGATTTCATTATTTACCGCGGTGACGAGCCTATCCAGGGAGAAGAGAAACAGGTCGAATATTCCAAGCTCATCAAGTATTTCCTGGCGTCTTTGGCAGTGCCGGACACTGACCAGTGGGTCAACCTTTCGCCTTACGAGCAGGACCGGATCATTCCGGATAATTTCGGCCTGACCGAGATGGGTCGGGATCTTTTGGCCCAGGATTATATGCTAAAACAGATCTCAGCCTCGCTCAGCAACCCCGACACCGCTCTGGGGAAGGCTTTCTGGGATGAGGTCTATGCGCAGGCTTACCAGAAGTTCGGCACCACCAATGTGCCTACTGACACGTTCAACAAGGTCTGGATAGTGCCGGACAAGGCCGTGGTCTACGAGAAGGGCAATATGGTGTATGTCCTCGAGCATCATCTTAAGGTGATGATGGAGAGCGATTATGTAGCCATGTCCCATCAAAAGAGCATGGCGGAACCCCCGGCTACTGCAGGGGATAAGGTGATGAAGGAGAGCGGCGCAGCAGTCAGTTCTAATGCAGATAGTGAAGCGGTCAAGCTGTCCAAGAAGGTCATGCGCGAGGTCATTATTCCGGCCATCGAGAAAGAAGTGAACGAAGGCCGGAACTTCGCGCCCGTTCGTCAGGTTTACAGCGGTATGCTCTTGGCCAGCTGGTACAAGCTGGCACTGAAGGAGTCTATCTTAGGCAAGCTCTACGCCGACCGCGGCAAGGTGAAAGGTGTCGACCAGGACCCCAAGAACAATCAAGAGATCTACGATCAGTACGTCCAGGCCTTCAAGAAGGGCGTATTCAATATGATCAAGGAAGACGTCGACAGCTATTCGCAGGAGGTCATCCCGCGCAAGTATTTCTCCGGCGGGGCTGGTAAATTGGGATTTTATTCTGGTATGGATGGCATATTAGGAACTGCTGATGATGGTTTACAGGTGCACAGAAATAATCCGGCTGTCGATCAGCGGGTGCAGAAAGAAGCGTCGCAGGACGACCTGGCACAGGCGGTAGTCCGGAACGCCGGGCTAGGAGGAGGCAATTCATTGATTTTGGCGTACAGAAAAATCATTGAGAGAATGAGGCAAGGAACTCTCGTGCAGGGACAAGGGACCCGGTACCAAGAAGCTGCGAATGCTCTTATTGCACATGTTAAGCGCGGACAGAAATTAGCAGATAGAAATAAGAAGATTCTACAATCAGAAAAACTTTTAGATAAAGAAGGCAATATGTTTCAGTTTGTCCGGGAAGCGGTTAATAGCATCGACGCCGCGATGTCGGATCTTTCCGCGGAAGAGCGGACCGTGGCCAATCGGATCCAAGCATTGCTGACCGGAGGCGACCAGGATGAGTCTGCAGCAGCGACTGCTTTGATAGGGGTTGCCAAGGGAACGCTTCAGGCCGTACCAGAATCCCGGCAGGCGGTATTGAAGGGCTACGGTCTTCTGGACGAGAACGGGAATTTGTCAGAGGTAATCATAAAGGCCGCAGGCAGCATCGACGCCGCGATGACGGCGTGGTTTAAGGAGGAAGCAGCTGTTTTGGAAAGATTAAGAGGTTTCTTTCCAGCTGATAGTGTAGTGTTAGATGGTATTAAGGACTTCAAAGGATTGATTGAGTATATCGATAGCAAGCTGGCTTCCGTTCCAGATGGAGAAGTTAAAGAAAGATTAAAGCTGATTCAAAGCAAGGTGCAGGCTGATAGGAGTTTGCAATACTTAGCGCCTTTTATTGTTTTAGCTAATATGGATCGAAAGAAGGGCAAAGACGCCGCGATGTCGGGGATGGAGGAGGAAGCAGCTGTTTTGAAAAGCTTAAGAGGTTTCTTTCCAGCTGATAGTGCAGTGTTAGATGGTATTAAGGATATCAAAGGATTGATCGGGTATGTCGATGGCAAGCTGGCGTCCGTTGAAAGTGGAGAAGTTAAAGAAAGCTTAGAGCTGATCAAGAATAAGTTGGAGGCTGATAAGGCTTTGCAACTATTATCGCCTTTTTTTGTATTAGCTACTATGGATCGAAAGAAGGGCAAAGACGCCGCGATGCTTGATGGAGTGACTTTAAACAACGGGACACAGGTCCCCTTTGCCTTGGCCCAGGCGGTGGTGGCGTATCTGGCAGAGCTGCCAGATTTGAGCAAAGTTCCTGAAGGGGTGTTGGAGGCAAAGATGGCGGCTCAATTCCCGGGGCTGCTAAGCCAGGGGTATAGTAAGGACGCTGGCGGACTAGCTTTAGATATCCAGGCTAGAAGTATTCAGAATGGTCACCTGGTTAATCCGATGAGTGCAACAGAAGGAACCGCGCTGCTAGAAGGCCAGCTTTTCCGGCTTCCCGGCCCGAGCGTTTTGAAGCCAGCCGCGCGCCCGTCTCTAGAACTACTGCCTACGTTATCATCGGGCGGCGACCGGGCGATGGCTATTGGACAGCGTCTACTATTGTATGGGTTGTTGACAGTTGGTCCTTTGCAATACTACGGTTGTACGGGAAAGGCACCGGAGCCATCGGACATCACTGTAGAACTAACGGCCGTAGGAGACTTATCTGAACCAAGAATTTTTAGATCGAAGTTGGATTCGTTACAGTATCAGCTCGTTCGGCATCAGAAGGCCATGTCTCAGTATAATCGTTTATTAAAGAAGTATAATAAAGAATTGTTGGATGTGAGGGCTCGGCTCGATAAGGATCAATACAATTTGGATTTAATGAGAGAGTATGAAAGAAGAGTGCGTGAAATAAAAGTATATCAGGATGGTTACGAGCAGTTGTTCAGTCAATATAATCAGGTAAAGGCTCAAGTTGATTCCATAGAGAACTCTATCGGCATAGCAAAAGATGGGAATAAGGAACAGGGCGACCGGGCGATGGAGCAGGCGAAAGAGTTCAAGTTGGGTGCGGATAGCATAACTTATAAAGAAGATTTTAATCGCATCAAGAAGATCAATATTATCGGGGCTGACGGCCAGACAGTAGATTCAATAGTGAAGATTAAGGAGGTATTTTATTCGGCTAATGCTGATAAAAGAAAGATCGAGCCCTATCAGCCTAGCGAGGTCGCAGGGCTTCTGAGGTACAGTATTCAAGATGGCCAGTTGCAGATCGAGTTGCTCAAGCCTGAGCAATCGGTAACCTTGTTTGTATCTGATGCGGCGATGAGCAATGGGCATACTCTGTCGAAATCCTCTTTGCAGATGAGTGCAGAGGAATTAATAGAGGCGGCGATTCAGGCAGTGCCCTTCTTGCCTGAGTTAGAAAATAAGGTCGGCAAGTCGGTTACAGTGTCGTCCGATGAATATGATGTGGGCGGCCAAGGGGAAGGGCCATATGGTTTCTCTATTATCTCTGGTACGCTGGAGGCTGTTAATGTGACCCCTGGGGATAATGGCAATTCGCTTCAGATCTCGCTGGTGATAGACGGCAAAAGTATATCTTGGCCAGCGGCTTTGCAGGCTGATAAGTGGTCGTTGTCGGGCCTGAGCCATCCGGTCCGGGTGGAAGAGGTGCCCGGTGAGTACCAAGTCAAAGAACCTGAGGGCCCTATCGCGGCGCTGGAAGGCAGTGGTATAGAGGCTGATAAAGTAAGCCAGCTTGGTCAGGCGCGTCAGCAGTTGGTGAGTTTTTTGAACGGTCTCAATGCTGATCAAAGACTGCGCCTGGCCCAAGGCGCGCAGACCGCTCTGGCTAGACTGGCGTCTTTAGAACCAGTATCGACTAGACTTACCAATGTGACTCTGCAGCGTCTTTTCCTGGGCGGAGACTCTGCTGCCGCCAAGGAGCAAGGATCGGTCCTGCAGGCCTATCTTAAAGTTGCGGGTCTTACCGATCCAAAGGATGCCCTCATTTGGGCCTATCAAAGTACGCGTGCTAGCCTGGACCGAAGATTAAACCAGGAGCAGGCGGGTAATTTTATGAAAGGTGTGGAGAGTTATTTAACCGATGTCTCCAGGGCGCTGACTGTGGATAGGGCCGAGAAGGTGGCAGATACGGGTTACAAAGGTGGTATCGATTTCGCCCAGTCCAACTTGGACATGCAGATCAAGCGCGACGGGAAGGGCGTACCTTTGCCGGTCGGACAGCAGGACTTGGAGAACATCCATATCGATGGGCTGGTGCCGGTCATTTTGAATATCATACCGGCGGCCGGTTCTCCGGTTTTGAGCAAGATATTGTCGGCGGGAGACTCTGCCGCTTAGGAGAGTCACGCTGCACAGCTATAAGGGACAGGCGCTTAAGTTAGCTTAGGTGCCTGTCTTTTTAATTTATACAGGAAAATCCCGGCCATGCGGCGGGGAGGGAGCGTCTTCGAGTGGATTGGAAAAGCGTGTCATCCTGCATCCAAAGGGCGAAGGATCGCCTGCCTTATTTGTCTGGCGATTCCTCCTGCCGTTGGTCATCGTAATGACGGCCACGATGACAGGCGAAGCTTGTAAATAAAAAATTGATAAGAGGCTCCGGGCGTGAGCCCGGGGAGCTTCATTTGCTGAGTAAATTATTTACGAGCAGAGTCAACTGGAAAGTCCCGGCGGACTCCGTTATCCATGATGGTTACCTGATTTAGGCTGATGCGCAGGATGGCTCGGCCGAAAATGGGCTGGCCTTCTTCGTAGATGCCGTCGTTTATGAGCGCCACGGTTTTACCGCCCTGATTCATAATTCCCTGGACGCGGATAAGAGAGGCCAGGTCATTGCTGGTGGCAGCATCGGTCGCGACCGTGCTTATGGTAACGTTCAGAGTCGGGTGTTGAGTGGTCTCGCGTGCCAGTCGAAATAGCACCACCATAATGACCAGCACTATCACAGTTACTACCGCTATCAGAGCAATGCCCAGGAAGCTGCGCGGCTCTGTCGTGTCAGCGGACGGGGTCGCCTGTACTGCTGGCTGAGAACTGATCTTTTCCGCAAAGCTCTTGGCTGGCGGTTTTTCTGCCTGAGATTTCTCGACCGCCGGAGCAGTGGGAGCTGAGGCTGGCTTGAGTTGTTCCGGCCGGGTGGACTCCTGTACCTTCTTTAACGCGTCGTGGATGATGCTCATGGGCTGACCTTGTGTTTAAATAGTTAGCTGATCAACGCTTCCTTGGCGCAGCGTAGGATGATGTCTTTATCTATAGTGCAAGTTTCGTTGGTAAACCCGGCCAGCAGGGCGTGTTCGCAAAGGATATTGATGAGACGAGGCGTGCCCTTGGAGAATTCGTAGACCGAGTGGATGGCTTCATCGGTAAAATGCAGCTTCTCCGGCCCGCCAGCTATCTTGAGACGGTGGTTGATATACTCGCCGGTATCGGTCTTGTCCAGTGGCTGGATATGGTAGCGCACGCCGATACGCGAATTGAGTTGCCGCAAGGCAGGCTTACGCAGCTTTTCCAGCAGTTCCGGCTGGCCGACCAGAATGATCTGCAGCAGCTTCTCTTTTTCGGTCTCTAGGTTGGAAAGCAGTCGGATCTGCTCCAGCTGATGTACATTAAGATTCTGCGCTTCGTCGATTATCACCGCCACATTGTGCCCTTGCGAAGTTTCATCTATCAGGAATTGGTTTAGCAGAGTGATCAGGTCCAGCTTGTTGTTGCGTATGCTGGGCAGCCCCAGGTCCTTGTTGATGAGCTGCAGTAACTGTATCTGAGAGAAGTTTGGGTTGAGGATGAAAGCGGTACGTATCGTGGGGTCGATCTTGTTAAGCAGGATGCGGCAGAGTGTGGTCTTGCCGGTTCCGACTTCGCCGGTAAGGCAGATGATGCCTTTACGATGACGGATCCCGTAGAGGAGATGCGCGTAGGCATCCTTGTGCCGGGAGCTTTCGAAGTAAAAGGCCGGGTCGGCCGTGATATTGAAGGCGTTTTCCTTGAAGCCGTAATATTCTTTGTACATAGCTTTTTGGTTGCGACATTCCCGTTGATGAGTGTTGGCCAGATTGAGCGTGATTATAGCACGGCATAATAAGGCCGGTCAAAATTCGATGGAATTCTGTTTAGGCTGATTTTTTTCTATGTTATACTGAAATGCAAATAAGGAGATTTGTATGGAAAACTTCCATATTGGCGCCGAGAATCGAAAGTATCCCCGGGTTCCGTTCAAGAGAAGCGTTAAGTGCACCATCGGCAAGGACGATGTGCAGACCGGAGAGATCGCCCAAGACCTTAGCGAAGGCGGCATCCGAATACGCAGTAACCTTTTTATTTCTCTGGGACAGGAAGTCAATCTTTCCTTGCAGCTGCACGAAGCTGAAGAGATCGTGGAAGTGACAGGGCGCGTGGTTTGGGTGCGTTACATACCGCATTCAGAGATTTACCAGGTGGGAATTGAGTTTGCGCAGGAGGCGGAGGCGCCGCGCTCGCGTATCGGCAGGTTTGCCGGGTCCGTTTTATAAAACCAGATCCTTTGGAAATCTGCCTTGAAGGAGCAAGTGTGAATAACCAGCCCAAGATCGAGCGACGCAAATGCCCGCGTGTCAGCAACAATGTTCCTCTCAAGATCTTTTCACCCGACGCCGACCTGGTTACTGAGACAAAGAATATAAGCTGTTCCGGCGCTTATTGTCGCATTAACCGTTATCTGGAGCCGATGACTAAACTCAAGGTGGTCCTGTTGCTGCCAGTCCGCAAGAACGGGAAGGTCACGGCCAAGAAGGTTTCTTGCGGCGGAGTGGTGGTGCGTACCGAGAATATTTTAAACGAAGAAGGGTTCAACACTGCCATATTCTTCAACGATATCAAACCGCGCGATACCCGAATTATCGCAGAGTTTGTGGACAGCGTAATATCCGACCAGACGGCCCGCACGCAGGTTTGAATC
>JAAXVU010000168.1 GCA_013335325.1 Candidatus Omnitrophota bacterium
TTGAAATATTTGTTCGATGTAAAGAGCCAGAGGCTGTCTTTGGAGTTTCAAGGTGGCGAACCGCTGGTGAACTGGTCGATAGTGCGCTTTCTGGTGGAAGGCGCCCGCAAATCCAATACCGTCGGCAAGGACTTGCATATTTCCCTGGTCAGCAATCTGTTGCTGCTGGATGATGAAAAAATGAAGGTATTGGCGGATAACGATGTCCGTGTCTGTACGTCCATGGACGGCCCGGCGCGTATTCATGACGCCTACCGCAAGGATCTGGCTGGGCGCGGTACATACAAAGAGGTGACGGAGAAAGCGCGCCGATTTCGTAAGCAATACGGACGAAAAGTCTCCTTCTTGCCGACTATCACCCGGCGAACGTTGCCCTACTCTCGCGAACTGGTTGATGAGTATGTTCGCTGGGAGCAGCCGGAAATTTGTTTACGTCCGGTAAACAACGTTGGGTCGGCGTGTTGTGCCTGGGGAGAGCTGGGTTATACTCCGGAAGAGTTTTGTGAGTTTTACGCCCGATCCATGGACTATATTCTGGAATTGAATGCGCGTGGAGTAAAGATCGCCGAGCGGACTGCGCGGGTGATACTGAGCAAGGTGCTGCTGAACCAAGATCCTGGATATGTCGACATGATGAATCCTTGCGGGGCTGGACGAGCTGTGATGGCCTATATGCCGGATGGGGCGTGCTATCCTTGTGATGAAGCCCGCATGCTGAACGAAGAGATGTTCCGCCTGGGCAATATTGTTCAGGAAGGATATGAAGATATGTTGAAGAAAGATAATTTGTTACAATTGTTGCAGGCATCCTGCACCAATTTGTGGCAGTATGCTTCAGCATTTTCACCCTGGATGGGGTTTTGTCCGGCGGTAAACTATGCCGTGCAGAATAATGTGATCCCGAAGGCGGCCTGTTCGCCGGCGCAGAAGATACAGGAATTTCAGTTCCGATACCTTTTTGAAAAGATATCGGAAGGCGGTCAAACATTGGATATATTGAAGAGCTGGTTATAAGGAGGAGACATGGCCAAACAGCGTAAATCCGTCAAGAAGGCGGGCGAGCTTAAGAAGTCTTTGAAAGACTTCCTGGCTGACGAAGATGGATATGTCAGCAAGGAAACCGTGCTCAAGCTGGGGCTGGGGACGGTGGCCGGGTTAGGAGCTTTGGGCGCTTTGGCAAATGCGCAGTCGCACACGAATCACGCTCATCATGCCAATGTACTGGATTATGGACTGAATGTGGCCAGCACGGAATGTCCGGTATTTGGCCCAACCCATAACAATATTCCAGGCCATACCAGTCATTCTTCGTATTGAGTCTTGATGAGCTTGGACCGGTTTGGTTACACTGTGTGTCATTATCGGTAGTATAGCGGTTAACAGGAAATTTCAAGTTGACAAGAATCTGACGCGTGAATATACTGGTGGCGGTTTGAGAAGCAGGGTTGTTTTCGATGAACCAAGCAGGGCAATGAAGTCCTCTTTTGGAGCAAAGTGTCTCCGGAAGAGGATTTTTTATTAGCTGAACACAGGTACCACGCTCAAAGGAAAGTTCGCCGTATGCGTCCCGATCCCGGCATTGCGATGACGCAATGTAGAGTCGGGGATGAGCAATGCGGACAACAGGTTAAACCTTAACGTCCCTTCGGGGGTAAGAGAGGAGCAGGCAAGTGGCAAAAGCAGCGAAAACCAAGGTCGCGGCTAACGATCTGATCGCTAACACATTTGGCGATAATGTATTTAGCCTCAAGGTTATGGCAAAACGTCTATCGGCGAAGTCTTACAAGTCGATAGAAAATACGATTCAGACGGGTGGGAAATTGGACCCGGTGGCTGCTCAGGAAGTTGCCGAGAAGATGAAGGAATGGGCCATGGAAAAAGGGGCAACGCACTATTGCCACTGGTTCCAGCCTTTGACCGGCACCACGGCAGAGAAGCAAGAGGCGTTTCTGGATTTTTCTCCCAACGGTTTTGTTACGGACTTCGGTTCGAAGCAGCTTATCCAGGGTGAACCAGATGCATCGTCTTTCCCGTCGGGTGGATTGCGTGCGACTTTTGAGGCCCGCGGTTATACCGGCTGGGATCCAAATAGTCCTGCTTTCATCAAAGAGACGTCTAAAGGTGCTGTGCTGTGCATCCCGACATTCTTTATCGGCTGGCACGGCGAGGCTTTGGACAAGAAGACGCCTTTGCTGCGTTCCATGCAGGCCTTGAACAAGCAGGTGTGTCGTTTGTCCGAGTTGTTCGGTATCAATACCAAGGGCAAGCGCGCCTTTGCGACTTTGGGTGGCGAGCAGGAGTATTTTTTGATCGATCGCGATTTTTATTATCAGCGTTTGGATCTTATTCAGACTGGCAGAACCCTTTTCGGCAAAGAGCCGGCCAAGCATCAGCAGATGGCGGACCATTATTTTGGCGCCATCAAGACCCGTATTGTAGAGTTCATGGAAGATCTGGACCGCGAGCTGTGGAAAGCCGGCATTCCGGCGAAGACCCGGCACAATGAGGTCGCGCCTTCCCAGTACGAGATAGCGCCGGTCTTCGAAGAGTTGAACGTGGCCGTAGACCATAATATGCTGACGATGGAGATCATGCAGCGTATCGCCGAGAAGCACGGGTTGGTCTGCTTGCTGCACGAAAAGCCTTTTGCCGGCGTCAACGGTTCCGGTAAGCACAACAACTGGTCCATCGTGGGGCCAGATGGCAAGAACTGGCTGTCTCCGGGCCAGAACCCGCACGAGAACGAGAAGTTCCTGGTGACTTTGTGCGCCGTTATCAAGGCCGTCGATTCCAATGCCGCGCTCTTGCGTTCGGCCGTGGCGTCCGCAGGCAATGATCACCGCCTGGGTTCACACGAGGCTCCGCCGGCGATCATCTCGATCTTCCTGGGCGAGCAGCTGACCCATATCGTCGAGCAGATCGAGAAGGGCGACCTTAAGGAAACCAAGCACGGCGGAACGCTGCACCTCGGCATTGATTCTTTGCCCGAGCTGCCCCGGGATGCCACCGACCGCAACCGGACCTCGCCTTTCGCCTTTACCGGCTCCAAGTTCGAGTTCCGCGCGGTAGGTTCCAACTTCAGCCTGGCTGGTCCCAATATCGTGCTTAACCTTATTGTGGCCGATGCGATCGCCGATATCTGCGATCAGCTCGAGGCCGACAAGAAGGCCAAGAAGGACTTCAATGCTTCCGTCGAGAAGGTTGTTCGCGATATCATCAAGAAGCACAAGCGCGTGATCTTCAACGGCGACAACTACACTGAAGAGTGGGTTAAGGAAGCCGAAAAGAGAGGGCTGCCCAACAACCGTAACACCCCAGCTGCGCTCTCGGCACTGAATACGCCGGAAGCCGCGAACCTTTTTGAGAAGCACGGGGTATTGACGAAGAGAGAGCTCAAGTCTCGTTACGATATTTATATGGAGACTTACGAGTCGATCCTGAAATACGAAGCAGCCCTGGCCGTGGACATGGTGCGTACCATGTATTTGCCGGCCGTGGCGGGTTATATGGCATCGCTCGCAGAGACCGTTAAGGCGGTGGAATCTGTCGACGTAAAGACTTCGGCGGTCAAAAAGACGTTGGCCGAAGTTTCCAAGTTGAATGACAAGGCACTTGATCAGGTTGAGAAGCTGGAGAAGGCTGTTTCCTCCGGTGCTGCAGGCCTGGACAAGAAGGAGTTGATGGAAGAGCTGCGCGAAACGATCGACGCACTGGAAGCCCTGGTCACCAAGGATGCCTGGCCAGTCCCCAGCTACGCCGAGATGCTGTTCATGCTGTAATCAAGCATGCTTAGGTATGCGTGAAGGATCGAAGGGCCCAGGCGGTGAAAACGTCTGGGCCCTTCGTGCAGATAGATGGCTATAACAATTGTCAACCGGAGTAAATATGCTATGATTTTGTGCATTCAGCATATCGATTTGGAAGGCCCGGAGACGCTGGGCGCCTGTTTTTCCGAGCATGGCTATAATTTGGGTATTTGTAATTTGCACCGCGGTGATAAGCTGCCGGCAGACCTGTCCGGGTTGGACGCGGTGGTGAGCCTGGGCGGACCAATGAATGTTTACGAAGAGAAGGAGTATCCATTCCTCGTTGACGAGGACCGTTTCTTGAAACAGGTCATTGCCGGCAAGGTGCCGTTTCTCGGAATATGTCTGGGTTCGCAGCTTTTGTCCAAGGCGGCTGGCGGACAGGTCACCAGGTCGCCAAAGCCAGAGATCGGCTGGTTCAATATCGAGTTGACAGAAGAAGGAAGACGGGATCCGCTCTTCCAGGGATTGCCGTCGAGGCTTGAGGTTTATCAGTGGCATG
>JAAXVU010000169.1 GCA_013335325.1 Candidatus Omnitrophota bacterium
CAGCCACAACTTGCGCGTAATATATCTTAAGAACGATCAACCTAGCAAGGATCTTAAATGCGCTCGCATTATCAACGATGCCGGGGATCTACTCCCGCACCATGCCTGTCGCTTCGCTCCAGGCGGGCGGGAATCAGCACTAAGGTTGCTTCCCCGCCTTGTCTTTCTTTACCAGCTCCTCACCAACCGTGCGTATTTCGTCCACAATAGTACCCAATGTTTTGCCGGAATTCAACCCCGATGATATCTTCCCGCTGAAAGCCACCTCTCCCATCTCGAAGCGGTCCATGGCAGTGCGGAAAGAGAAACTGGCCTCCAGGCCCGTCTCCAGCGCCCCCAGGACACCCAGGACCGCGTCCTCCACCATGCTGCTCCGACGGGAACTGGCCGATCTGGACTGCCCGGCAGACAGTCGCAGCTGGCCGGCCACCCGCAAGTCGTCCGCCCTGGACAGCAACTTTGCATCCAGGCCTACCCGGCCCTGATCGTCCGCCACCTGCACCACGGCGTCCATATCTTTCGCAGCCCAATTCACCCAGCCGCTGGTTTTCAAGGCGCGCCCGACAAACGGAACGTTAAGCTTTTCCAGCGAAGCGGTCACCTGAAAGACCGTCCGCACCGGGTAATTCGCCAGCGGGATGTCGCGCACTGTGCCGCGGATATTGCCGAGCACCCATTCCTTGCCCGAAGCCAGGTCCTTCAGATGTACTTCGCCGCCGCTGACCGACAAGGCATGCACCACAACGACCGGCATCGATGAAGGCTTGACTACCGCCGCAGCTCCCGGAGCTGACGCTGGTCCGGCGCTGGCAGCATACGACGGCAAGGCCAGCTTGGCATCGGCGCCGCGCTCCAGCAAGACCACGGGAGCCTGCAGCTCGGCCGACGCGATCCGTATCCGCCCGCGCAGCAGTGCCAGCGGATCCAGAAGGACCTGGACACGGCGCACGGACAGCAAGCCCTCCACCGTCAGCCCCTTCAGCTCGACCCCCACCGGCAAGCGGGGCGCGATCTGCTGAACCGTCACCTTGCGTTTCGTCAAAGAACTGGCCTGCTCGTTAAATATGCGGCGACCGTTGGCGCTTAAAAATAAGTATATCCCGGCCAAAAGACCGAGGAGGGCCAACAAAAACCACAATAGAAATTTCTTCAGACCGGACATTGACATGCCTATTTACAGGACCAAAAGCAGACGCTGCTAAAAAATTTCACTCGCGACCAGGCTCGCCAGCATGCGCGAAGCGGTCGCGAGTATAAAAACGACCCCGGCGCGAATCGAACGCGCGACCTACAGCTTAGCTTCCAGCATTAAGTTGCCTTAACCACCCCTCAATTCAAGGGACTTGCTGGCCGGACTTTCTCTTGGGCATCGCAGCCCCGCCGTGTAAAGTCTCTACACTCCCCTTGCGGGTAGCTCGGTGTTGTCCTTTTTTAAGGATATTCACCGAATTAGCGGCGTCCACTTCACCGGTTCTTTTCCCGGTGAAGGCTCCTAGTAGCTTCAAGGCTGTTGCTCTATCCAACTGAGCTACGGGGTCAAATTGTCAAAAGAACCGGATCAAATATAACATTAAAGGCCGGCATTCTAAAACAAAAGACCCGCCTTGGCAAGCATTCTGGCCCAAAGACGGAGCTTAAGGTGTCTTAAGAACGGGATCGGCGCCCTGATCTCACGCAAAGTCCGGGAGCTTCGGGGCAGGCTGACCGTCGCTGGAGGCCTTCCCGGACGCCCCCCTGTCAAGATACCGGGAACGAAATTCCATAGGCGTGAGACCGGTCTTCCGCTTGAATATCCGCATGAACGTCTCCGGGTTCTGGTAACCCAGCGTGCGCGATATATGCTGCACCGAATGGGCCGGATTCAAGAGCATCTCCCGGGCCTTGTCGATCTTGACCCGGAGCTTGAATTCGCGGAAACTGCAGTCGAATTTCTCCCGGAACAGCCGGCCGATGTATTTGTCGCTAAGGCACACTTCCTCGGCGATGTCCTTCAGGGACACATTGGCAAAATTTCTTTCGACAAAATACCGCATCCGCTCCTGGGTCTGCTCTTTCTGCGTGGCGCAATGCACCCGGCTACGCAAAAACCTGGCGACCTTTTGCTGCAGTTCCTCGACGTTGAAAGGCTTCTCCAGGAAATCGTCGGCCTTGTTCTGCAGCGCCTGCAACACCACTTCCTTGGAACCAAACGCCGTCATGACTATGACGCTGATCTCGGGGTTGGCTTCCTTTATATCGTGCAGGACGCTGATACCGTCCCGCTCTTTCATATATACGTCCACGAGGACCAGCGAAACCCTGTTGGGCTTGCGCAAATACTCCAGCCCTTCCTCGGCGCTGGAGAAACAGGTCACCTCGCAATGTTGCTGCAGAATAAGGCTTATGCTCTCAAGCGACCGCCTATCGTCGTCGATGGCCACGATCTTGTCAACGATCATCCGTCGATCCTTTCTCCAGCGGCAAATTTACCCTGAACGATGTCCCTTCGCCGTCGCGGCTGACCACCCGGATAAAGCCGCCGTGACGCTCGACGATCTCGCGGCAAATTGGCAGCCCCAGGCCCAGCCCGCCGTCTTTCGTCGTAAAGAACGGTTCGAATATCTTCCCCAGCTTATCGGGTGGTATGGCCGGACCGGTATTGTCCACGCAGACCGCCACCCACCCGGCATGGCCTTGCGGCCCGGCAACCATCGCGGTCGCCAGCCGGATCGTCCCCTGCGGCGGCGTCGACTCGACGGCGTTAGTTAAGAGATTCAGTATCACCTGGCGCAACTTCTCCGCGTTACCTCGCACTACATGCTGCGCCTGCAACGTCTCCACCGCCAGGTCGATGTCATGCTGTCCGATCCTGGCCTTGGCCAGTATGGCTACGTCGCGCACCAGCGAGTTAACCTCCAGCGGCTCCATTCCGAAACGATAAACCCGCGCGTAGTCGACCATGTTCTGCAGCATGCCCTTCCAGGCGCGCAGTTCCCGCGGCACCACCTGGACAAACTCCTGCATAAATTCCTTCTGATGGCCGCGGACGCTCAAGAGCTGCATGTAGGTGTCGACCAGCACCAGCGAGTTCTTCAGCTCATGGACGATAGAAGTCGCGGCCCGTCCGATAACTGAGAGCTTCTCTTCCTGCTGGGCCTTCTTCAACTGTCCGGTCATGGCGTTGAAAGAGCCCAATATTTGACCGATCTCGTCGTGACGGTCGATCGGCAGCGGGCTCTCGAAGTCTTTCCGCGATATGCGCCGGGCCCCTTCCAGGAGCATGTTCAGCGGCCGGCTCATGAACCGCGCCAGTGCCATGCTGGTCAAAAAGGCCACCACGATGCTAAGCAAAATGAAGATCCAGGCCTGGGCCATCATGGTGCGCGAGAAGGCGTACGCCTCGTTAGCCGATTGGAATATCACCATGCTCCAGCCGGTGCCCGGCAGCGACGCATCCGATACCAGCCAGCGGCTGCCATGCTCATCCTGGCTCTCGCGGCTGGACGGCTCGCCGTGCGATCCCGTCGGCCCAAGCATGCTCTGGATAGCACCTGCATGGCCCATCACCATCTTTTTGTCCGGGTGCGCGATAACCGAGCCGGCATTATCCAGCAGACAGGCGTAGCCGGTTTGACCGACCCGGATAGAATCCACGATGGACCACATCCCGCGCAAGTCTACCTCCGCGGCCAGGACGCCGGCTATCTCGCCCATGCTGATAACCGGCACCGCCACAGTCATGACCGGTGTATCGCCGCCGACGATCCGCACCGGCGACATAAACCTTTCGCCGGAGCGGGCCCGCAAAAATGCTGTCTCCTGCGACCAGTTGCGGTGCGGGCTGCCCAGACGGGAGACTGCCACCTCCGCGCCTTTCAGATCGACCGAAGCGATGCGCCGGAACATGGGATACCGCAAGGAGAGCTCGACGATAGCCGTCTCCTGCTGCCAGGGGCTGGTATGGCTCACACCGATGATAGACGCCACGGTACCGAGCAGCTCCGTCGGTTTCTGGACAAACTCGTTGACCTGTCCAGCGGCGCGCAGCGCCAGCTCACCGTGATCCCGCAAGACCGAGACCCGTACGGCCTGCTGGCTGGTGCGGATCAGCACCGTGCCCAGAACCAGCAAAGGCACCGCCGCCAAAAAGACCAGCACGACCGCGATCTGCTGCCAGATACGCTGCGGCCATACGGACATTAATATTTGCTTCCAACGTTTCATAGAAACATCACCAAAGAAACCGGGATACATCCCGTCCGCCACACCGCCGGAATACGCCGTCCGGCTG
>JAAXVU010000170.1 GCA_013335325.1 Candidatus Omnitrophota bacterium
GCCTACATCGGCGACGGCAATAACGTCTGTAATTCGCTGATCATGGCTTGCGCCAAGACCGGAGTGGATCTTTCTATTGCTACGCCCTCTGGCTATGAACCATCCGCGCAATACGTCGGGTTGGGGCGTGAAGCTTGCAAAATTTCCGAAGCCAAGTTGACATTGACCAGTTCACCTAAGGAAGCAGTGCAGGGTGCTCAGGTCGTTTATACCGATACCTGGGTCAGCATGGGGCAGGAGGAGGAATCTGCCAAGCGGCTGCAGGATTTTGCAGGCTATCAGATTAATGAAGATTTGGTCCGCTTGGCCGATAAGGATTATATCTTTATGCATTGTCTGCCGGCGCATCGCGGACAGGAAGTTTCTGCCGGAGTGATCGACGGTCCGCATTCAGCTATCTTTGACGAGGCCGAGAACCGTCTGCATGTGCAGAAGGCGATATTGATTTTCTTGTATACGTCTAAACATAATTAAATTGGCGTGCGCTGGTCCGTGGAGCGGACTGGCGATGGTGCCTGAAGAAAGGTTTATTCTTATGAAGAAAGTGGTGCTGGCTTATTCTGGCGGACTGGATACATCCTGTATTATTCCGTGGCTGAAGGAGCGCGGTTACGACATTATCGCGCTGGTCGGTGACGTCGGGCAGGGTGACGATATGAACAAGGTCAAAGCCAAGGCGCTGCAGTCAGGGGCTTCCAAGGTCTATTGTCTGGATCTTCAGCAGGAGCTTATCGAGGATTTTGCTTTCCCGGCATTGAAGGCTGGTGCCTTGTACGAAGGTAAATATAACCTGGCTTGCGCGCTGTCGCGTCCTTTGATCGCCTATCATCAGGTGGAAGTCGCTCGTAAGGAAAAGGCTGACGGTTTGGTCCACGGTTGTACTGGTAAGGGTAACGACCAGGTCCGTTTTGAGGTGACCTATCGTCTGATGGAGCCCAATATGGAGGTCTTGGCTCCGGTGCGCGTCTGGGAGTTCAAGTCCCGCGACGAAGAGATCGATTACGCCATGGCCAAGGGCATTCCGGTGACGGCTTCCAAGAAGAAGCCGTATAGCATCGATACCAATGTTTATGGTCGTGCCATGGAGAGCGGTGTCTTGGAAGATCCCATGGCCGAGCCGCCAGCAGATATTTTTGCCATGACCGTTGACCCTCGCAAGGCACCCAATACTCCAGGTTATGTCGAAGTCGACTTTGTCCGGGGCGTGCCGACGGCAGTTAACGGCGAGAAGATGAAGCCGCTCCCTTTGGTTATCAAGCTTAACGAAATAGCTGGCAAGCACGGTGTTGGCCGTGTGGATATGATTGAGAACCGATTGGTAGGCATCAAGTCGCGCGAACTGTACGAGAATCCCGCCGGTACGGTTTTACATCTGGCCATTCGTGAGATCGAAAGTCTGGTCTTGGATCGCGACAGTCTGCGCTTCAAGGAGATGTTGTCGCAGAAATATGCTGAACTTACTTATAACGGACTGTGGTGGACGCCGCTTAAGGAGCAGATGGACGCGTTCTTTACCAAGTATCATGAGAATACTACCGGAACCGTTCGTATCAAGTTGTACAAGGGGCACGCGATGGTCGTGGGCCGTAAGTCGCCGTATTCGCGCTACAGTGAAAAGATGGCCACCTATGGCAAGGGCGACAAGTTCGACCAGTCGTTGGCGGAAGGTTTTATTAAGCTGTGGACGGTACCGTTTCAGCGACACTTATAAGAACAGGACACTTGACGCTGGACTCCGGTAGCCAGTGATTTTGGTGCCGCGTGTCAAGAGCCCGGTGTCCCCTCGGCAATAGGAGGGGATAGATGGTGGAGAAACTTTGGGGTTCACGTTTTACAGGTTCGCTTAGCAAGCTTTCCGAGAAGTTCACTTTCAGCATTGCCTACGATTCCAAGCTAGCCTATTACGATTGTCAGGCCAGCATTGCTCACGCCGAGATGCTTGGCGAGCAGGGGATTATTACCCGCAAGGATGCTATCGATCTGGTCAAAGGCCTGCGCAAGATCATGGCCGAAGTTGAAGCGGGGACCTTCCATTACGATCCATCCGCAGAGGACATACATACTGACATCCAGTCCAAGTTGAAGAAGTTGATCGGAAAGTCGGCCGACCGTCTGCACACGGCACGTTCTCGCAACGACCAGGTTGTGACCGATGTGCGGCTTTATTGTTTGGATAACTTGCAGAATATTATTTCCCTTATTGAAGGCCTGCAGATATCTATCGTACGCTTTGCCGACGCTAATTACGACGTAATGATTCCGGCTTATACCCATCTTCAGTCGGCGCAGGTAGTTCTTCTTGCCCACCAGATGCTGGCCTATGTTGAAATGTTGGAACGCGACAAGGGGCGTTTCGAGGATGCGGCCCGGCGTGCCAGTATTAACACTCTGGGGGCCTGTGCGCTGTCCGGCACGACCTTGCCGACGGACCGTGACCTGGTAACGAAGAAGCTGGGGTTTCGCGAAACCGCGGCCAACAGCATGGACGCGGTTTCCGACCGTGACTTTATCATCGAGATATTATCAGCCATAGCCATCACCGGTATGCACCTGTCACGTATTTGTGAGGACCTGATTATTTGGGTCACTAGCGAATTCAACTTCATTGTGATCGACGACGCGTTTTGTACCGGTTCTTCAATCATGCCGCACAAGAAGAACCCGGATGTCTTGGAATTGATACGCGGATCCTCGGCCAGATTCCCCGGTCGCCTTATGGAGCTTTTGGTGCTTATGAAAGGCTTGCCGCTTACCTATAACCGGGACATGCAGATGGATAAGCCAGCCCTATTCGACTGTGTGGAGACCATATCGGACATGCTCCCTTTGATGGCGCAGGTTTTTGCTGGTATCAAGGTCAGGAACGAGGTGCTTAAGGAGCGAGTGGTGGCAGAGCAGTTCTTCTCTGTGGACATTCTGGATTATCTGGTCAAGAAAGGCATGTCTTATCGCGATGCCCACGATACCGTCGGGGCAATGGTCAAGGACTGTCTGGATCGCGGTAAAAAGATTTCCGCCATGTCTATTGGCGAGCTTAAGCGTTATTCCATGTTGTTCGAGGATGACATGCGGTACTTGCTGACCCCGGCGGTCTCTGTCCAGGGCAAGCGTTCGGCGGGTTCTACCAATCCTGCGATGGTCAGAGCGCAGCTTAACAAGTGGAAAAAGCGTCTGAAATGATTTACCGACATCCTATCCACGATTTTTATTACAAGAAAGATGAGCTCTATTGCGAGGGCGTCAAGGTGTCTGCTATCGCCCGCAAGGTGGGTTCGCCGGCATACATTTATAGTCATAAAACTTTAGTTGAACATTTCCGTCGGATAACCGAGGCCTTTGAGTCCGTCAAGCCGATAGTCTGTTTTGCGATGAAGGCCAACAGCAACCTGGCTGTCTTGAAGGCGTTGGTCAGCGAAGGCGCCGGGTTTGATATTGTTTCCGGAGGCGAATTACGCAAGGCTCTGTTGGTCAAGGCGGATCCTAAAAAGATCGCGTATGCCTCGGTGGGTAAGACCGATGAGGAGATAACTGCTGCTATCAGGGCGGGCATACTGATATTTAATGTTGAGTCCGCTCCTGAACTTGAGAATATTGATCGCATTGCGCGCAAGCTTGGCAAGAAGGTACAGGTGGCGCTGCGCATCAATCCGGATGTGGATGCACCGACCCATGAAAAGATCCGTACCGGCAGCCTGAAAAATAAATTTGGTATTGACTTGCATACTGCGCGCACACTATTCCTCCGACGGAATGACTACCGTTGGCTTATGGTCAATGGAGTGCATATACATATAGGCTCGCAGATCGTCAGCGGTCGCCCGTTTATTGTGGCGATTGAGAAAGCCTTGGCCTTTATTGATGAGTTGGCTCTGGATGGAGTTGTGATAGAGTATCTTGATATCGGAGGCGGGCTGGGCATAGTTTACAAGGATGAGACCCCGCAGACGGCCCAGGAATATGCCAAGCTGGTACTGCCGCTGCTAGCTGGTAGACGTATAAAGCTTATCATGGAGCCAGGTCGGTTCATCGTTGGTAACGCAGGGATATTGGTAACGAAGAAGCTGTATTTGAAGGACAACGGCGTGAAGAAGTTTATGATAGTTGATGCGGGGATGAACGATTTGGTGCGGCCTTCCATGTACGGCTCTCACCACGAGATATTGCCGGTGCGAAAGTCAAAGGTTCGGAGCGTGGTTTGCGACGTAGTGGGGCCTATATGTGAGAGTGGGGATGTTTTTGCTCATGACCGATCTGTTGCCAATGTT
>JAAXVU010000171.1 GCA_013335325.1 Candidatus Omnitrophota bacterium
ATCTGGAGGGGGAACCGGCGCGGCCTTTGCGCGAACGGCGCCGCAAACAGCCGGCCCTGCGGGACGTGGCGGGAATGCTGCGCTCGTTCGACTACGCGGCCTGCGTCGCGTTAAGAGGGCGTGTACCTTCAAAGATGCCTAAGGCGGAATTGCTACGGGCGGCCAGGCAGTGGTCTGAGCGCGTGAGCGCAGTCTTTCTCAAAGAATATTTTAGAGAAGCGAAAGTCAGGGATCTGTCCTCTTGTAACCTGCCGGACCGCCGGATACTGCTGGAGGCGTTCCTCCTTAAGAAGGCGCTTTACGAGCTTTCCTACGAGTTTAGGCATCGCCCGGAGTGGGCGGGCATCCCGCTAAAGGGGATTTTGGGCCTGCTGCGCCGGGAAGGCAGCGGACTTTGAAATGCAGGAGGCGGACGTGCAGGACTTCGCCCGGCAAAGACAGCAGATGGTCGACGAGCAGGTCCTTAAACAGGGCATCCTCGACGAGCGGGTCCTTGGGTCCCTGCGTAAGGTCGAGCGGCACCTGTTTGTCCCTGGAGACGTGCTCGCCGACGCTTACGGCGATTTTCCTTTGCCTATCGGAGAAGGGCAGACCGTTTCCCAGCCTTACATCGTGGCCTTGATGACGGAGTTGCTGAAGCTGCGTGGCAGTGAGAAGGTGCTCGAGATCGGCACCGGTTGCGGTTACCAGACCGCGGTCCTCTCTGAGCTCGCCGCCGAGGTTTTCAGCCTGGAGCGTTTGGGGAACCTGGCGGAGTTGGCCGCGGCGCGGCTAAAGAAGCTGGGCTACCACAACGTGCACGTAAAATGCGGCGACGGCTTCGCAGGCTGGCCCGCAGAGGCGCCTTTCGATGCGATCATTGTCACCTGCGCTCCCGAAGCGGTACCGGCGGCCCTGGAAGAGCAGTTGGCCGAGGGCGGACGACTGGTGGTTCCGACAGGAGTCGAATGGCAGGAATTGCTACTGGTACGCAAGAACGCCGGCAGATCTCAGGTGGAAAGTGTCGCGGCGGTGCGTTTTGTCCCGATGGTGCGGGGGTGTCGCGACGGAGAGACCGGGCGGGATCGGTGAAGCTCTGCGATCTAACGGTCGCGGCAGTTACTAACTCGGGGTTGGGGGGAATTGGAGCGGAACCTTGCTGGCAAGACATTCCGCCAGGCCCTTTACGTGCTGGGCTTTCTGGCTGCGGGTAAGAGAACTTCGGCTCAGCCGTTTTTCTTAAAAGGCGGGGAGTATAAAATGCCGGGGAGTTTCTCGCCGAATGGCCTGGACAACTTCGGCAGGAATTTACCGGGCAGAAGACGCGGGACCCGAAGCAGCCCGATCCGGTTTCTGGATCTGTTGGAAGTACGCATAGCGGCCTCCTTCTTTATGAACCAGTTGTATTCTAGCCCGGCCTTTCGGGATGCTCAAGACAAAGATTGGGCCCGCTGCTGGCGAGGGTAAGGCGTTGGTGCTGTGCGTCGGGCGTATAAGGAATACAACACGGACGGAAAACAGTATTGCAAATCCCGCCTCTTCTAGTAAAATGCTTTCCGTTTCCAGAGGTCATTTATGAAAAAAGTGAATGTCGCACTTCTACAGCATGCCTGCGGCACCGATGTCGGGAAAAACCTCGACCGGGCCCTGGCGCTTATCGCTTCCGCCGCCAGGAAAGGCGCGCAGATCATCTGCACGCAGGAGCTTTTCCGCTCGCGCTATTTCTGTCAGACCGAGTCGTACGAGCTTTTCAAGCTGGCCGAGCCGGTCTCGGAGAAGTCTGCAACGGTAGAGGCGCTTGCCAAAGCGGCCCGCAAGCACAAGGTGGTGGTGGTGGCTTCGCTCTTCGAGAAGCGCGCGGCCGGCGTCTACCACAACACGTCGGTGGTCCTGGATGCCGACGGCAAGTACCTGGGCAAGTACCGCAAGATGCACATCCCTGACGATCCTCAGTTCTACGAGAAATTTTATTTCGCGCCCGGCGATCTGGGCTACCAGGTCTTCCGCACGAAGTATGCCGACATCGGAGTCCTTATCTGCTGGGACCAGTGGTATCCGGAAGCGGCGCGGGTGACAGCGCTAATGGGCGCGCAGATCATTTTTTATCCGACGGCCATCGGCTGGCTGCCGGAGGACAAGGCCGAATACGGCGAGCGGCAGCATTCTTCCTGGGAGACGATCCAGCGCAGCCATGCCATTGCCAACGGCTGTTATGTCGCAGCCGTGAATCGCGTGGGTTTTGAGCCCAACCCGGCCGGCAAGAACGGCATCGAGTTCTGGGGGCAGAGTTTTGTGGCCGATCCTTACGGGCGCATAGCCGCCAAGGCCTCGGTAGTGAAGGAAGAGGCGCTGGTGGTGCCGGTCGACCTGGATGTGATAAACACCAAGCGCGTGCAGTGGCCGTTCCTGCGCGACCGCCGTATCGACAGTTACGGTGATATCCTGAAACGCTTCGCCGATGAATAATGTCTGCCATGACTGAGAAAAGACGTCGTACAGAAAACACCAAATTTTTCGGACTCACGGCCCGCGGCTACCGCATGCCCGCCGAGTGGGAACCCCATCGCGGCACGTGGCTGTCCTGGCCGCATAACCCCAAGAGTTTCTTTACGGCCCTGGAGGGCGCGCAGGAAGGTTTCGCCGACATGATCATGCACCTCGCCAGGGTCGAGGAGGTGCACGTCAACCTGAACGACGATGCGGCCGAGGCTAAGCTTAAGCGCAAGCTTAAGGCGCGCAAGGTAGAACGCAACGTGTTCCTGCACCGTTTCCCTACGAACGACGCCTGGTGCCGCGACCACGGCGCGATCATCCTCAAGCACAAAAAGAGCGGTCAGCTGGTCGCGACCGACTGGATCTTCAACGCCTGGGGCGGCAAGTATCCGTCAGCCAAGGACAACCGCATCGCCGGCAAGATGGCCGGATACCTGGGGCTCGCGCGTTTCCAGTTCCCGGTGGTCCTCGAAGGCGGCTCGATAGACGTCAACGGCCAGGGGCTCCTTCTTACCACCGAGCTGTGCCTGCTCAACCGTAACCGCAATCCGCAATATTCCCGGAAAGAGATAGAGACGCTTCTCAAGTCCAACCTGGGCGTGCGCAAGATCCTCTGGCTCAAGGACGGTATCGCCGGCGATGACACCGACGGGCATATCGATGACCTGGCGCGGTTCACCGATCCGCGTACCATCGTGACGGTGGTGGAGGACGACCCGAGCGATGCTAATTATTCTTTCCTTAAAGAGAACCTGGAACTGCTGAAATCCCTGCGCGACCTGGACGGTCAACCGTTCCGCATCGTGACGTTGCCCATGCCGGAGCCGCGTTATTACCGCAAGGACGAGCGTCTGCCGGCCAGTTACGCCAATTTTTATGTCGCCAACGGCATCGTACTTCTGCCGACGTTCGATTGTCCGCAGGACCAGGAGGCCGTCCGCATCCTCGGGAAGCTTTTTCCTGGCCGCCAGATCGTGAAGATCGACGCTACCGACATCATCGTCGGGCTGGGGACCTGCCATTGCCTGACGCAGCAGATCCCGCTGTGATCCTTCTGGCTTCCGGTTGCGGCGGTCCGGACGGATAGCCTGCGGCGTAATATTCCGGGACAGGGCATGGAACGAAGCGGTCGGTCCCAAGGCCTGCAATCAGGAGCCACATCATGCAAAACATTATTGTAACCAATCTGGGGGAAGCCTGCCGGACTTCGCCTTTGCATCTGCATAACGGACATGCCGACGGCGGCCCGCATTTTATCCCCGACCAGGCCAGAGTGCTCAACAGCGTCGAGATAAATTCCGACTCGCCCGACCTGGAGGCGGCCTTTGAAAAAGCCGGACCCAGGGAGAAGATATTTTTCGACCCCGGCGTGACGCGCGCGGCGATCGTGACCTGCGGCGGTCTGTGTCCGGGGCTTAACAACGTGATCCGCTCTCTCGTGCTGGAGCTGTACCACAATTACGGCGTGCGGGATATCCGCGGCATCCGTTACGGTTACGACGGGATGGGCCGCCGTCCGTTCGATACTGTGGTCGCCCTTGATCCGAATATAGTCGACGCCATCGACCGGCAGGGTGGTTCCATGTTAGGCTGTTCGCGCGGCAACCCGCCGTTGGAGGAGATGGCGGGATTTCTGCTGGAGAACCGTATCGATATGCTGTTCGCGATCGGCGGGGACGGTACACAGCGCGGGGCCTGGGAGATCTCCAAGGAATTGCAACGCCGCGGGGCGCCGGTGGCAGTGGTTGGCATACCCA
>JAAXVU010000172.1 GCA_013335325.1 Candidatus Omnitrophota bacterium
GTCAAGATAAGCAGTCGTGCTTTTGGCAAGGACTGGCGTTTGCCTTTGACCAACCGGTACAAGACCGGGGTGGAGTAATGCGGTTTTTCCGAGCATTGCGTAAGCGGCAATTGTTTCTGAAGTTGCACTAAAAGGGGCAACATCATTTTATGTCGAAAATAGTCACGATAGTTATTCCCGCATATAACGAAGAACAAACTATCGCAGAAGTACTTAAGGCAGTGGCAAGCGAACCTTTGCCGGAAGGAATGCTTAAGGATATTGTCGTAGTTGACGACGGCTCCACTGACCGCACAGCGGATATCGCCGAGACTCTGGCCGACGGCCAGACTTTGCGCGTTTTCCGGCAACAGCCCAATCAGGGCAAGGCCGCCGCTATCCAGCGCGGTATCGACGAGGCGCGTGGCGATTATCTTCTTATCCAGGACGCTGATCTGGAATATAGTCCGTCCCATTATGCGGCCTTGATCGCTCCGCTGCTCAAGGGAGACGCGGACGTGGTTTACGGTTCGCGTTTCAAGGGCACGATCCGCTCCATGCAGGGCGTGAATCGCTGGGCGAATGTGATGTCCAACCTGACCTTTAACGTGCTATTCGGCACCGCACTGACGGATATTAATACCTGTTACAAGCTGTTTCGCATGGCCGATATCCGGTCGATCGCTATTGAGTCGGACCATTTTGCTTTTGAGACCGAGGTGACGGCCAAGCTGGTAAATAAAGGTCGCAAGATCGTGGAGGTCCCGATAGCGTATGAAGCCCGCTCGGTGGAGCAGGGCAAGAAGATCAATTGGCCCAAGGCTTTGGGGATGTATTGGGCTATTATCCGTTTCCGTTTTTCTTCCTGAAATGTTCGTTTGGATCCCGATACTGGTGGTGTTTTTCTTGGCCGTGGGCGCCCGGCGTTTGCATTGGTTTGCCGGGTGGCGAGAGGCCGGGCTTTTTGCGGTTACGGCTGCCGGATTGTTTGCGGTGGCTGTCGTTGAGTTGCTTGGGCTGGTGCATTTATTAGGGGCGACGTGGATCGTCCTGTGCTGGGCAGGCCTGGCGGCAGCGTTATGGCTGGTTCGGACGTCAGTGCCGGGCACCGTCAGCAGGGCAAAGTGGCCGTCGCCGGCAAATCAGGACATGCGCTGGGATTGGCCGACTGTGGTCCTGCTGGTTTTGGTTTTCGTGGTGCTAGCGACGACTTTTCTGGTAGCGGTGACGGCGCCGCCGAATACCTGGGACGCCATGACGTATCATCTGCCGCGGGTGATGCATTGGCTAAGCGAGCGTTCTGTCGCGTTCTATCCGACAGATATACCACGTCAGAATTATTATTTACCCGGGGCGGAATATTTATTGCTGCATATCTACGCGTTGGCCGGCGGTGACCGCTTGTTGAATTTGCTCCAGTGGGCGGGGCTGGCCGGTACAGCTGTCGCGGTCTCCTTGATCGCTCGAGATCTGGGGGCGGGGCTGACAGGTCAGGTGTTGTCGGCGCTGGCGGCGGTGTCTGTGCCGATGGCGGTCCTGCAGTCTACAAGTTGTCAGAACGACTTGATCGCTGCATTTTGGGTGTGCACGGCTGTCTTTTTCTTTTTAGGCGCTATGCGTGCCGGACGCTGGGTCGATACACTTGCCGGGTCAGGCGCGGTGGCTATGGCCGTCTTGACCAAAGGCACCGCTTTTGTCATCCTGCCGGTATTCTGTGTGTTTGGTTTTTCCCGGCTACGTTCGGAGAGCTGGCGCGGCTTGTTAAAAGTTCTAGCAGTCTTAGCGATCGTGCTGGCAGTGGTGGGCGGCTGGTCGGTGCGATATGTCGCAAGCATGCGGGCCTACGGAGGCCCAGTGTTGGTAGAAGAGGTCGCGCTACGGGACCATTCCTGGCGGTGCCTTATTTCGAATGCCGCCAAGCATGCCGCCTCGGAATGTGCGATACCGTTCAAGCCTTTGATGCAGGCCTGCGCGCAAGGAGTCATGGCCCTGCACGAGCGTCTCGAGATCGCAGTTGACGATGCCCGGACCACGCAGGGACCGGTTTCCCATATGCTGCTCTGGAGTCACATCCTGCACGAGGATTACGCTGGCAACCTTTTCTATTTGCTCGTTGCGGGGATCGGTTTGATAATTGCATTGTTCCGAGGGAGCGCGGCCGCTAAAGGGTATGCCTGGCTCTTCCTGGCGGCTGCGCTTATGATGCCGGTCCTGATCAAATGGCAGCCCTGGGTCAACCGGCTGCATCTTCCTGTCCTGGTTCTGGCGGCGCCGTTGATCGGCATTTTGGCGGGGCGCAAGCCGTTCTTGGCGTTTGCATTGGGCGTGGTGTTGTTTGCCGGAAGCGTGCCATATCTTTTATGGAACAAGTCCCGGCCCTTGGTAGGTGAGCAAAGCGTGTTGACTGTAGCCAGGGAGTATCAATATTTCACCAATCGTCCTGATCTCTTGCAGGGCTATTCCGCAGCAGCGTTGGAGATCGACAAGAGCGGATGCCGGGTAGTTGGCCTCAGGTTGGGCGGTGACAGCTGGGAGTATCCTTTGTGGGCGTTGTCGCCGCGCGGGGTGCGCTTCTGTCGTTTTGAGCCGGGACTAGCTCAAGCTTGCGCGGCCTGTTTGCTGGTGACCGATCAACAGGATGCTGTCTCGTCGGACGCGGTAGTGGCCGAGACGCTTTTGTCGTCAGGCAACTTG
The DNA here is from genome assembly GCA_013335325.1 of Candidatus Omnitrophota bacterium. Lineage (GTDB taxonomy): Bacteria > Omnitrophota > Gorgyraeia > Zapsychrales > Fredricksoniimonadaceae > JAAXVU01. The sequence continues at coordinate 2,674 of JAAXVU010000172.1, forward strand.
CAGGTCTTTCGCCTGCGCCAGGAGGCGTCTTCGCTCTAATTTTTGTGTTGCAAAGCCATATATTAGTAGTTAAAATAATCGACTTTTTGAAATAGTATTGAATAAATTCGAAAGAAATGTCCCCAAAATCCTAGAAGTCCTGGAGCCGTATTATGAACAGAGGCGGTTTGCCTTCCCAGCAAGGTTTGTATGATCCACGTTTTGAACACGATGCCTGCGGCGTCGGGTTTGTAGTCGACATCAAGGGCCGCAAGGACCACGCCATTGTGCAGAACGGGATCAAGATCCTGGAAAATCTGACGCACCGCGGCGCTTGCGGTTGCGACCCCAAGACCGGCGACGGAGCCGGCATCATGATACAGATGCCGGACAAGTTTCTGCGCAAGGTGGCGGCCGCGGAAGGAATCACACTTCCTGCAGAGGGTGATTATGCCTGCGGCATCGTGTTTCTTCCCAACGAGCACCAGTCTCGCAACATTGTGGAAGAATGGGTGGAGCAGATCATCCATGAAGAGGGTCAGCGGTTCCTGGGCTGGCGCGAGGTTCCGCACGACAGTGATCATGTCGGCAAGGTGGCCGGTTCTGTGCAGCCGGCTCTGAAGCAGCTTTTTATCGGCCGCGGGGTCAATACCAAGCCGGAAGAGTTCGAAAATCGTTTATATGTGATCCGCAAGCGTTGCTGGACCAAGGTGCATGAGTCGACGATCCATCACCGCAGTTTCTTTTATGTATGCAGCTTGTCTTCCCGCACCATTGTGTATAAGGGACAGTTGATGGCCGAGCAGGTGGGGCCGTTCTTTTCCGACTTGGCCGACGAGGATGTGGTATCCGCCCTGGCGCTGGTGCATTCCCGCTACAGCACGAATACTTTTCCTACCTGGTCTTTGGCGCACCCGTACCGCATGCTGGCGCACAACGGAGAGATCAATACTTTGCGCGGCAACCTGAACTGGATGCGCGCCCGGGAGAAGCAGATGGCCAGCGCTCTCTTCGGGGACGATGTTTCCAAGATACATCCGCTGATCGGGCCGTTCGGCAGCGATTCGGCGTCTTTCGATAATGCCTTGGAGCTTCTGGTGATGGCCGGCCGTTCTCTGCCGCACGCTATCATGATGATGATCCCCGAGGCGTGGGTGAGCAACGAGGACATGGGTGAGGAAAAGCGGGCGTTCTATGAATATCACGCCTGTCTGATGGAGCCGTGGGATGGCCCGGCCTCCATTGCCTTTAGCGACGGACGGTTCATTGGCGCGGTCCTGGACCGCAACGGCCTGCGTCCTTCCCGTTATCTGGTGACCAAAGACGGACTGGTCGTGATGGCGTCTGAAACCGGCGTTCTGGATATCGCGCCGGAACGCGTGCTGCGCAAGGGCCGCATGCAGCCTGGCAAGATGTTCCTGATCGACACCAAAGAAGGCCGCATCATCGACGACAAGGAATTGAAAGAGGAATATGCCCGCCGCAAGCCATATGGCAAGTGGCTTAAAGAGAATATGGTGGATCTGAAGGATTTGCCGGAGCCCAAGAAAGTACAGGCTTACAA
>JAAXVU010000025.1 GCA_013335325.1 Candidatus Omnitrophota bacterium
AGAACATCGCTGTCGGGCGCGATACATCGGGCAAGCCGGTCCTGGTCCGGAACGTGGCCAACGTCGCCGTCGGCCCGGATATCCGCCGCGGGGTGGCGGAGCTGGACGGAGAGGGCGGCACTGTCGGCGGCATCGTGGTCATGCGCCAGGGGGAGAACGCCCTTAAGGTAGCGCAACGGGTCCGGGAGAAGCTTAAGGAAGTGCGCTCCGCGCTCCCCGCGGGCGTCGAGGTGGTCGCCACCTACGACCGTTCGGACCTCATCCGGCGGGCCATTGATACCCTGCGCCATCAGTTGACCGAGGAGATGATCATCGTCAGCCTGGTCATTGTCTTCTTTCTCTGGCATCTGCCATCGGCCAGCGTGCCGGTCGTCACGATACCGATCGCGGTCCTTTTAAGCTTTATCCCGCTTTTCGGTATGAAACTCACCACCAATATCATGTCATTGGCCGGGATCGCTATTTCCGTCGGTGTCTTGGTGGACGGCGCGATCGTGGAGGTGGAGAACGCCTACCGCAAGCTTGAGCTGTGGGACGCCGGCGGGCGCCGGGGTCATTACCGCGAGGTCTTGCTGGCGGCTATTAAGGAAGTGGCGCCGTCAGTATTCTTTTCGCTACTGGTCATCGCGGCAGCGTTCCTGCCGGTTTTTACCCTGCTCGACCAGGAGGGACGGCTGTTCCGTCCGCTGGCCTTCAGCAAGAATTTCGCCATGGCCATCGCCGCGGTCCTGGCCATAACCCTGGACCCGGCAGTGCGCATGCTCTTCGTGCGGATGGACCCCTTTGTCTTCCGTCCGCGCTGGCTGGCCGGAGTGCTTAACGTTTTTACCGTCGGTAAATATTACTCGGAAGAGCGACATCCTGTAAGCCGGGTGCTCTTCCGTCTTTACGAGCCGGTGTGCCGGTGGGTGCTCCGGTTCCGCTGGCAGACCTTGGCCGCGGCTATGGTGCTTATGTTGGCCACGGTACCGATCTATTTCAAGCTGGGCAGTGAATTCATGCCCCCCCTAAACGAGGGAACGCTGCTTTACATGCCGACGACGCTGCCGGGCATATCGGTGGGCGAGGCGGAGAAACTTTTGGTCAATATGGACCGCGTCATCCGCACCGTGCCGGAGGTGGAGCGGGTCTTCGGCAAGGCCGGACGCGCCGACTCGTCGACGGACCCGGCCCCGCTGTCCATGATGGAGACCACGATCGTCCTTAAGCCCGAGAGCGAATGGCGCCGGGTGCCGCGCTGGTATTCCCGCCTGCCGGGGTTCCTGCAGGCGCCGTTTCGGCCCTTCTGGCGCGACCGGGTGACCTGGCAGGATATTGTCGCCGAGCTCGACCGTAAGATGCAGTTCCCGGGTGTGTCCAACGCCTGGACCATGCCGATCAAGGCCCGTACCGACATGCTCTCGACGGGGATGCGTACGCCGGTGGGGGTCAAGGTCTACGGGGCCGACCTGTCCGTCATTGAGCGCATCGGCCTGGATGTGGAAAAGATATTACGCAAGGTGCCGGGCACTCGCAGCGTTTACGCCGAGCGCGTTGGTGGCGGCTATTTTCTGGATCTGAACCTGCGCCGGGAGGCCCTGGCCCGCTATGGCCTGAGCGTCAGGGAAGCGGAAGAGACGATCGCCTCCGCGATCGGCGGCGAAGGCGTTACCACCACGGTGGAGGGGCGCGAGCGTTACAGTGTGAACGTACGCTACGCACGGGATTTTCGCGATGACGTCGAACAGCTTCGCCGGGTGCTGGTGCCGGTCGCCTCGGGGGCGCAGGTCCCGCTGGAGGAGCTGGCGGAGGTGCGGTTTACTTCCGGCCCGGCCATGCTGCGTGACGAGAACGGGATGCTGGCCGGTTACGTCTATGTCGATATCGCCGGCCGCGATGTGGGGAGTTACGTGGCCGACGCCCGCAAGGCCGTGGAGCACGAGCTCGCCACGCCGGCGGGTTATGCGCTCCAGTGGAGCGGTCAGTACGAGAACATGCTGCGTGTGAAAGAAAGGCTCAAGGTGGTGGTGCCGTTGACGTTGGCGTTGATCTTCGTTCTCCTTTACGCCAACACCCGCTCGGCGATAAAGACCGCTATCGTTATGCTGGCGGTGCCTTTCTCGCTCGTCGGGGCGATCTGGCTCTTGTACATCCTGGGGTACAACATGTCCATCGCGGTGTGGGTGGGGATGATAGCGCTCATGGGCCTGGACGCCGAGACCGGGGTGTTCATGCTGCTTTATTTGGACATATCCTGCGACGAGGCCCGGCAGCGCGGGGCGCTTAATTCCCCTGATGGCCTCAAGGAGGCGATCGTCCACGGCGCGGTCAAGCGTATCCGTCCCAAGCTTATGACGGTGAGCGCCATGTTCATGGGCCTGGTGCCTATTATGTGGTCGACTGGTGCCGGGGCGGACGTGATGAAACGTATCGCGGCGCCCATGATCGGCGGTGTGTTCTCCAGTTTTATTCTGGAGCTCCTGGTTTATCCGGTGCTGTATTTTATATGGAAGAACCGCGAGGCGGCGTGGTCACGGGTAACGGCGGGAGCGGATCCGGCAGCCTCGAAGACGTAGGGTAGCTGTCTGGCCGGCAACCAGCCGGTTACGGCAGGTTTGTTAAACAATAAACGGAGGATTTATGAAAAAGCTTTCTTTGAGTTCAACCTGGGTGATAACCTTGTCCCTGGCGGCCCTGACGGGTGCTGTGCCGGCTTTTGGCCAGTCGACGGATGCCACTGCCTCGGCCACGCCTTATACAGCCAAGGCGGTCAACGTCGGCAACAAGGTTTGTCCGGTAATGGGCGGGAATATCGACGAGACGCGCAAGGCCACCTACGAGTATCAGGGCAAGATATACAACTTTTGCTGCGCGGGCTGCATCGAGGCCTTCAAGGCCGATCCGCAGAAGTACATCGCCAAGGTCGAGGCCGAGCTAGCCGCCCGGCCGGTGCAGCCCTAATCAGCCCAATGAATCAAAGCTTGTCGAATAAGGCTGTTGAGGTTAAAATGAGCCATATTCCGTTTGGAATATACCTGTAGCTGGATAGCCGAGGGGCCGGTCCGGCGGAGAACGGCCGCAGATATCGTCCGACAGGTACAGTGTTTAACCTTTGCGTTATCGGAGGGCAATAGTGTGGTGGGTGTGAAGGCGCAACATATATTTCACTGGCGTGTCACGATCGTTATCTTCCTTATCTTTGCTTTAATTTCTGCCTATATTTATCGTAACTTATTTTATGTCATTACTTGGCCCTTTCTTTTGATCGGGCTTATCGGGTCGGTGCGGCTATTTATTTGGGGTGCGGACGAACACTATGACACATCTTTCCGGGACACCGAGTACATGCAGAAGGGGGACATCTTGCTTATCGGGCAGAAGGACGTCAAGGTGGAGTGGCCCATGCAGATGTCCAACGTCCTGTCGCACCCTATAAAAGACCGCTTCTGGACCCGTTGCGCCATATATATGGGGGACGGCAAGATCCTGGAGGCCCTTCCCGAGGGTATTGTGGAGAAGGCACTGTCGGAGTATTTCCTGAATGGCAATCTGGTGCGCGTCTTCCGGCACCGCATGATCAACAATGAAAAGATTATGCGCATGGTGCTGGGTTTCGGTATTAGGAAACAGCCGGTGCCGATCGGATATGACTGGCCCGGCATGGCGTATTATGCCATCGCAACTATCACGCCGGTGGGCATGAATCTTCTTTTCGACAACCCGTTCTTGGACCGGCTGTGCCGCATTGAAATGGCGTATTCCGGCGCCGAGTTGGTGGTGGATGCTTTCAAGGACGCCGGCTACCCCTTGACGAGCTATGACGGCTGGCGTGTCAAGCCGGCCGACTTCATCGGCAACCCGCTGCTGGAAGAGATCAAGCCAATGCGGGCTGAATCGATCGCCCTGGGCCTGGGCGACGACATGCCCTTCTCTCTATAAGTATCCTCCTTTGCGGCTAAATCCTTTGCTTCCCTTTCCGGCGGCATCTGCTACAATACGGCCTTTCCGGCCAGGGCTGGTTTTTTCCGCCCGGCAAATTTCAGCATAGCAGGCTTAGTGTTCAACAGGATCATTGCAAAAAGGCGGCTTATTTTATGCTTTCCGTTAACGGCGTATCGCTGCAGTATGGCCAGCGCAAACTATTTTCCGACGTAAACATAGTGTTCTCGGCGGGCAACTGCTACGGGCTGATCGGGGCCAATGGTTCCGGCAAGTCCACCTTCCTCAAGATCCTTTCCGGCGAGATCGAGTCTACCTCCGGAGAAGTTACGGTTCCAGCTGGCAAGCGCATCTCGGTCCTCAAGCAGGACCAGTTTGCCTTCGACGCCTGGCCGGTGCTGACCACGGTCATCATGGGGCATAAGCGGCTCTACGAGGTGATGACGGAGAAAGACGCCATTTATTCCAAGCCGGATTTCTCCGACGCGGACGGCATTAGGGCCTCCGAGCTGGAGGCGGAATTTGCCGATATGAACGGCTGGAACGCCGAATCGGACGCGGCCAAGCTCTTGACCGAGCTGGGTATCCCCGAGGAACTGCACGCACTTCCCATGAAGCAACTGGAGGCCGGACAGAAGGTGCGGGTGCTTTTGGCCCAGGCGCTTTTCGGCAATCCGGACGTCCTCTTGCTCGACGAGCCGACCAACCATCTGGATGTCGAGACCTGCATGTGGCTGGAGGAGTTCCTTTCCCGTTTTGAGAATACCGCCATCGTGGTATCCCACGACCGGCATTTCCTGGACAACGTCTGCACGCATATCGCCGATATCGACTTCGGCAAAATACGGCTTTACTCCGGCAACTACACGTTCTGGTCGGAATCCAGCCAGTTGGCGCTTCGTCAACGCAGCGAGGCCAACCGCAAGATCGAGGAAAAACGCAAGGAGCTGCAGGAGTTCATTGCGCGCTTCAGCGCCAATCTCTCCAAGTCGCGCCAGGCCACCAGCCGACGCAAGATCCTGGAGAAGCTGACGGTCGACGAGATCGAGCCCTCATCGCGCAAGTATCCTTTCGTGGGTTTCGATCAGGAACGCGAGGCCGGCAACGACATTTTGAATATCGAGGGGTTGTCCCATTCCGTGGGCGGACAGGTAATGTTCCGCGGGCTTAACCTTACCCTGGAGAAGGGCGATAAGGTGGCCTTGGTCGGACCGGCCGACCTGGCGAAGACGGTATTGTTCCGGATACTGGAGGGCGAGATCGCGCCCGACGCCGGAACTGTCAAGTGGGGCGTCTCTATCAAGCGGGCGTATTTTCCCAAGGACAACGCCGCCTATTTTAACAAGGATTTAAGTGTGCTGGACTGGCTCAGGCAATATTCCGACGACACCAGCGAGGGGTTTATCCGCGGTTTTCTGGGCAAGATGCTTTTCTCCGGCGAGGAATCGCTTAAGGCGGCCAACGTGCTCTCTGGCGGCGAAAGGGTGCGCTGCATGCTGGCGCGCATGATGCTCTCCAAGCCCAACGTATTAATTCTGGACGAACCCACTAACCACCTGGACCTGGAGTCGATCACGTCGCTTAACAAGGGGCTGGAGCGCTTCCGTGGCACCGTGCTTTTCTCCTCGCACGACCACACACTGATGCAGACCGTGGCCAACCGGATCGTGGAGATCGGTCCCAACGGTTTCATCGACCGGGCCGGCATCACTTTCGACGAATATCTGGCTGACGACAGGATCCGGACGCAGCGCAAGTCGCTTTACGTCGCCTGATCCCGTCGAATGTCGCCATTGTTGCCGGCGGCCTGCGCGGTCGAGCCGCTTAGCGGAAAAGGAAGAAAATACGTGCAGAGGTCGGCAAATAATCAATAATAGGATATTCTGAGATTGTTTCTGCGGAGCCAAGAAGCATGTCGAGAACCCAGTCTTTAGTCATTCTTGCCTGTTTGTGGTTGGCGGCGACGGACGTGTCCGCCGACACGCTCTTTTTGCGCAACGGCCGTCAGCTTGAGGGTTTTGCCGGCCGGGAGACCGCCGACTCTTTGGAGTTCCAGGTCGACGGCGGCATTGTCGTTTTCAGCCGGAAGGAGATCGACCGCATCGAGCGTTCCGGAGGTGCGGAGTCCTTTCGCCTGCAGGAGCAGTGGGAAGTCGGCCGCCAGCGTAACGAGAAGCTCCAGGCCCAGGTCGAGGCACAGCGCCGGCGCGAGCTGGCAGACTGGCAGGCCGAGAAGGCCCGGGAAGCGGCCTTGCAGAAAGAGGAAGAGGCGCGCCAGCGCCGGCTGGGAGCCGACGCCCGGATCGTGCATCTGACGACCGACCAGGGCGGGCATCTTTTTGTGGAGGCGCGCGTCAACGACCAGTTGTCTTTGACTTTCGTAATTGACACCGGCGCGCCAATGACGCTTTTAACGGCAGAGGCGGCCCGCCGTTTGGGGTTCGACCCCGGCCAGTTGAAGCGTACCGGCCAGGTAATGGTCTTGAACGGAAACTACGACGTGGCCCAGGTGACCTTGTCTAGCCTCGAGCTGGGTGGACTTAGAGAAGAGAAGGTGGTAGCCTGCGTCCTGATGCAGGAGAACGCCGAACTGGCTAAAGCCATTCGCGGCGGGCTTCTGGGGATGTCGTTCCTGGGTCGTTTCCATTTTTCGGTCAACCGGTCGAAGAAGGAGATCTTGCTGCAGCGAGATCCCGCCGGGCAGGCTGCTGTCGAGGAAGCTCCGGCCGTCAAGACAGAGATCAGGCTTTTGAACAGGCAAGACAATGAATAAGATCAGGCTGATCGTGACGTGCGGTTTCGGGCTGGAGGCGGTCGTCAAGCGCGAGCTTTTGGCGCTGGGTTTCCCTGATACCACCGGTTCCGACGGCAGGGTCGAGTTCGACGCCTGCCCACAGGACATTCCCCGGCTCAACCTTCGCCTGCGCGCGGCCGACCGGGTGCTGCTCAAGTTAGGCGAATTTCCGGCCAAGGATTTCGGCCAGCTTTTCGACCGCACCCGCCAGCTGGCCTGGGAGACCTGGATACCGGTAGATGCCAGGATAACGGTGACCGGCAAGTGCGTGCGCTCGCGTCTGGCCAGTGTGCGTTCCTGCCAGTCCATCGTCAAGAAGGCCCTGGTGGAGCGAATGGGCGAGCGGCTGGGTGCCGGGTGGCTGCCGGAGACCGGCGAGGAATTTACCGTGCAGGTATCGATCCTTAAGGACGTGGCGCAGCTTACGCTGGACACCTCCGGCAACGGTCTGCACAAGCGCGGTTACCGGGCAGGGGCAGGCGAGGCCCCTCTAAGGGAGAACCTGGCGGCGGCGCTGGTGCTTCTTAGCTTCTGGGACAGCGGACGCGTACTTTTGGACCCGATGTGCGGATCCGGCACGATCCTCATCGAGGCGGCCTTGATCGGGCGCAACATCGCGCCCGGACTGGGGCGGGAATTTGCCGCCGAGAAGTGGCCGGCCCTGGATCCGGAAGACTGGCGCAAGGCCCGCATGGACGCCCGCGCCGAGATCCTGCCGGCGGGGACGCTCAAGATATTCGGCTCGGATATCGACGAAGAACGGGTCCGCGACTGCCGGATGAACGCCCGTCGGGCCGGTGTCGAGGACGACATCGTCTGCGAGCGCCGGGACATAAGCCAGCTGGAGCCTCCCGGCCCTTACGGTGTTGTTGTCACCAATCCGCCTTATGGCATCAACCTGGGCAGCCCGGCCGACCTGGGGCCGCTGTACAAGGCCATCGACGCGGTCTTCCGGGAGCGCCAGGGCTGGTCGGTCTATGTGCTTACGGCGGACAAGAAGTTCCCCGACACGTTCCGCCGCGGCAAGCCTGACAAGGTCCGCAAGCTTTTTAACGGCACAATTGAGGTCAACTATTACCAGTATTTCGGCGAACGCCCGCCGAAGTAACCGACGAAGGAGACAGTCACTTTAATTTTGCTTGATCGGCAATATAAAGTATCTTTTCTCGGTGCAACAAATAAGGGAGGGATGACATGAGAATATTTTATGCTGTTTTGCTGTGCCTGATGGTCAGTGTCTCTTCGGGTTGCGTGGCGCTACTGGCCGGGGCCGCCGGTGGTGCCGGCGCCGCTTACTGGATCTCCAACAAGCTGGGCCAGGACGTGAACGGCCCGATGGAGCAGGTGCTCAAGGCAACCCGGGCGGGCTTGGAGGAATTGAGACTTCCCGTTACCAAGGAGACCCGCGAGACCGGTGTGGTGCAGGTGCGCTCGGAGTACCCGGATGCCGGTCCGATCTGGGTGGACATCCGCAGTATTTCGCCGCAAAAGTGTCATTTGGAAGTCCGGGTCGGCATCACCGGTAATAAGGAAGCCACGCGCCGTGTCTTCGACACGATCATGAAGCGGCTGTAGCAGGAGCCAGCCTGAAGTACAGGCGCGGTCGCGTCCTCGACGGGTAACTCGGGTCGAAATGGCTTTATTTGTGATTACCGGGATAATACTCTGATGCAGCCCCGTACGGTCATCGTCAACGACAAGATGCAAAAAGGCTACCGTTACGTTCTGACCGAGCCGGAAGGGCGCAACTTCGCGCCGGATTTCTGTCCCGACCTGACGCCCGGTCAGATGCTGGAGCTGGGGGTCTTCGGCGGGAAATATATGACCGACTGCCGCGGCGAATTCCCGGCGGAATGGTTCCGCCGCGCCAAGCTGGATCCGCAGAGACATAACCCGGAGCTTAACTTTTTCAAGGTCAATGCCAGCAAGCCGCTTTCGTACTGGTTTGCCCGGGGCTGGATCTATCCGGAAGACCCGCGGGGCTGGTTCCAGTGGTACTGCCGCTATTACCTGGGCCGCCGCCTCCAGGAGGAAGACCGCCGGCAGATCAAGCGCTGGCGCGCCATCCGCAGACACGTTGCGCAGTTGCAGAAATATTGCCGTCGGGGAGATCTGGCCTGCCGGCCGAGGCAAAGGCAGGCGCTCCTGCACTGGGCCTACGACAGCCGTAAACTGTGAGCGGCGCGGTGGGCCTTGGCAGAAAACAATTTATTGTGAGAATATGTCCCGCGAGATCGAGTCGAGGGATAAGGCAAAGAAGAGGAACGTATGATCAACAATAACGACATCATGAAGAAGCTGCGTATCGCGTTAAGCCTTAGGGACACGGACATGATCGCCATACTCAAACTGGCGGATTTCGAGATCTCCGCCACGGAATTATCGGCGATCTTCCGCAAGGAAGACCATCCGCAGTTCATGCCCTGCGGAGATCAGATACTGCGACGCTTTCTGGACGGACTCATTGTGCGAAACCGTGGAGTGCGGGAACCGTCGAGCCGTCCGGGCGCTACGCCTGCAGCAGGATCGCCGACGGACCAGCGGATGGAAAGGCGTCCTGCCAGGCAGCATCGCGCTATCCGGCCCGGGCAGCCGCCCAGGCGCCCGGCACCCAAGGTCGACACCATCCGGGTCTACCGGGCAGAAGGGGCCTAGCCGCGTTGTTACGGCAGCCGCCCGCGAAGAGCGTGAAAAACCGCTTGCCCGCCGCGGCAATATCTATAAAATACCACCACTATAGGGACGTGGTTGGCGGTTGAGAACGTCAAATGGCTGTCTTTTGACTGTTGACTATCAGACTTTTCCTCAACGGAGACGGGTTTATGTCGGTTAATGCAGCTGATTGGTGTCGGAACTTGTCGGATCGGCTACATGCTCTTGTAGGGCGCGTCCGAAATGTGGGCATCCCGGATAAGGCCCGCGCGATCAAGAAGCTTTTCGCTGAGGTCGACCGGGACATTGAGACGTTCCGCCGGAAAATGGATCTCAGCTGCCCACAGCGTTGCGGGCATTGTTGCGAGAACGCCCGGGTCGAGACAACAGAACTGGATATGCTACCCATGGCCATGCGACTGGTGCGCCTCGGTGAGGCGGAGCGTCTTTACGAGGCGGCCGACCGGCTGGAGTTCGAGGGGCGCTGCGTACTTTACCATCCCGATGAAGGGCATACAGGGCGCGGCCGTTGCGGCTGTTACGAGCTTAGGCCGCTGGTCTGCCGGATGTTCGCTTTTTCCGGCAATCCTGACAAGCACGGCCAAAACCGGCTGGTAGTTTGCGGGGTTCTTCGCGACAGGGTTCCGGACACTGTCCGTCGGGCCTGCGCGCAGGTGGAGAGCGGTGCGGTCCGTCCGCCGCTGATGGCGGACTATATCCTGAAGGCCGCCATGCCGGACCCGGAAATGGCCCGCGAACAGCTGCCCATCAACCTGGCCTTCAAGCGCGCGGTGGACCGCGTCTGGCTGTACCGGAAGTTCCATAGTTAGGGCCAATTCGGGCGCGTTATTGGTTTCGGCATTTTATCAGTACCTCCAGGTGCGACGCGGCACCTTTGGAATCAGGGCTTTATAGAAAACGCAACGTTTATAAGATCGATCAGGACTTTTCCGGCTGCGGCTGGATATAACAGGAAGAAAATATGCAATCCTACGACATACTGGATAACAAGATAATACTGCGCACCCACGACCGCGTCTGCGAGACGCCGGAGGAGGTCGTAGAAAGCGACCTGTTCCGCGGGATCGTGGCCGCGGCTGTCGGCAAGCTGGCCCGCCGGCGTTCCATATTGATGCAGGTCTTCGGCAAGGCCGAGGCGTCGGAAAAGGACGTCGACACCTTTATCGAGGCCGTGCGGTTTCTGGCCAAGATGGAAGCTGAGCTGGTGCCGAACGTGGTGCCGGGGGCGAAAACCTTGTTGCGCGACCCGGCGCGGTTCAACGACCTGGTCGAGTACATTTATAACTTCTGGCGCAGTTTCGACCGCTTCATCATCTCCGACTCGCAGGGCCGTGACCGCGACCGCCGGCCGTATCGTACTTTCAACGAGACCGTCGGGGTTTTGACCAACCTGATCCGCCAGCTGTACCGCGACGTGCAGGAGAACGTCACCGGCCGCCACCCGCGTATTTACCGCCAGGTGGCCTCCGGCGCCGAGGTCTCTACGATCGCGGTCTCGCGTAATATCCCGCTGCCGTCGGATTACCAGTTCCTGAACCAGGTGCCGGTCATCCGTCAGATGCTGCTTTACCCTCCGCTTATCCTGACGCCTACGATGAACAAGCGTTCTGGCCGGTTCGAGCGCGTGGCCGACAGTCCGCTTAAGGGGCAACACCTAAACCCGCAGGAGTGGCTCTGCTACCCGGCCAAGGTAGGCGAGCTTATCGTGCTGGTCTACTTCCATTACCGCTACGCCGAGCTGGGACATTCGCTCTGCAACCTCTTCCAGCTGGCCGAGGACGAGGACTTGTCCCGCATGCCGGACGCGGTGTTCTGTTACGGTGTTCCGGAAGAGTCGGTCAAGCGTTTCAACTCCGGTTCCACGGTTTTCTTTGACGACGAGAAGAACAACCTGCTGGTAGGGGCGGTGCCGCTTAGTAACGAGCTGGGATATTTTGGTTACCTCAAGAAGATGGTCCTGACTTTACACAATGTCATCATGATGAAGCGCGGCATCCTGCCATTCCATGGCGCGCTGGTCCGGATGATACTTAAAGGTGACCTGGACCGGACGATCCTTTTTATGGGTGATACCGGGGCGGGCAAGTCCGAGACCCTGGAGGCCTTGCGCGGGTTGGGCGAGGAGTTCATCCAGGACCTGATCGTCGTCGCCGACGACATGGGCTCGGTTCGTATCGCATCCGACGGCAAGGTGTTGGGCTACGGCACCGAGATCGGGGCGTTTCTTAGGCTCGATGACCTGCAGCCCGGCTACGCGCTGGGGCAGATCGACCGCGCCATCATCATGAGCGCCAACCAGGTCAACGCGCGGATCATCATCCCGATCACGACTTACGACCAGGTGATCAAGGGCGAGAAGGTAGATTTTATCTTTTACGCGAACAATTATGACATGATCGATGAAGAGCATCCGATCGTTGAGCGGTTTACTGACGTCGAGCGCGCGCTTAACGTGTTCCGCGAGGGCACGGCCATGAGCAAGGGGACTACCACCTCGACAGGCCTAGTGCATTCTTACTTCGCCAATGTTTTTGGTCCGGCTCAATATAAGGAAATGCACGAACCGCTGGCGCGTAAGTACTTTGAGCATTGCTTCAAGAGCGGGGTTTTTGTCGGCCAGGTGCGTACCCGTCTGGGATTGTCCGGCTGGGAACGCAAGGGGCCGGAAGAAGCTGCCCAGGAGCTCCTGCGCATTATCCGTCAAAAACATTAAATAAACCCGGATTTTTCATTAGAAAAATCCGCCCCGAAGGGGTCGCGTGGCAAATCCGATGAGGATTTGCCAGCTTTGTGAGGTAATCCCGGAATTTGCTCGGCATCATTTTGTATTGCGTTGCAATAGAATATCTCTTTATATGCCAATATGTTGCGGTAGGCCTAAAGTCCTATTGCAAATTCCGGGATAAAGGGACGCGTACTTTATTCTGCCTCGCCGGAAGAACAAAGTACGGGTCCTTTTTTCTTTATTGTTAAATATGTTTATATATGACATACTTTGCATAACTAAATGCTATTAATTAATCCCTTCTTATAAGGCAATCTTTATATGCGTAAGATAATAGCAAGTTTCCTCCTCCTGACCTTTATAGCCGATTATGTTCTGCCGCCTTCCTGGTCCCAGGTGGCGCTGCCACAGGCAGCCGGGATGGTCGAGTTGAGTCCTGCATTTCATCCTCCTGTACTTACCGGCGTTAAAGTTTACGCCAAAGATCCGTTCCGTTTCGATTTCATACTGGAACGGGGAGACACGTCAGAGGCGGTTAGCCAGAGTTCAGAAGACAGTCTTGGGCCGGAGCCTACTCGGTTGATAAAGTATTTTCTGGCTTCGCTTACCGTACCGGCCCGGGATCTTTGGGTCAACCTTTCACCTTATGAGAAGGACCGTATTGTTCCTGAGACCTTTGGCCGCACCGAGATGGGCCGCGACCTTTTGGCGCAGGACTATCTTTTGAAGCAGATCACCTCCAGCCTGATGTATCCGGAAGGTGAGACAGGCAAAGTGTTTTGGAACGAGATATACCGTAAGGCGAGGGAGAAGTTCGGGACGACTAACATACCGGTCGACAGTTTCAACAAGGTCTGGATCGTGCCGGCCAAGGCCCAGGTTTACGAGCGGGTGGCAGGCCTGGGTGACCGTAAGTCCGGGGAAGCAGTGGCCTATGTGACTGAGTCGAGGCTGAAGGTGATGCTGGAGTCTGACTATCTGGCGGAGTCTTCCTCCCAAGGCCAGCCCTCAGCGAGCGCCGCTGTCTCTTCTGTCGGCCGGACGCAAACCGCTGACAATAAAGACGCCCGGGAGCTGTCAAAGCAAATAATCCGGGAGGTGATCATACCGGCGCTGGAGAAAGAGGTGAACGAGGGCAAGAATTTCGCGGCGCTGCGGCAGGTCTACAACTCGCTGATACTGGCGGCGTGGTACAAGCAGAAGGTCGTCGGTTCATTCCAGGCGTCGCCGTTGGGGTTTTATCTGGACCGCCAGAAGGTCACCGGGGTAAATATTGACGATCCCAAGGAAGCGGAGAAGATCTGGGGCCGTTACGTGGAGGCGTTCAAGAAGGGCGCGTACAACTACATCCGCGAGGAATATGATCCGCTCACACAGGAGATGCTCCCCCGCAAATATTTCGCCGGCGGCCTGGGGCTGGTGAACGTAAAACCTGAGACAGACGGCAGGTTGACCAGTGAGCAGTTGCGCCGTAAGGACAAGGCCATGGTCAGCATGCGCGTCGACCCGGCGCAAAGGGATAATGATAATAAGTTAGAGGAAGCTTTGGGCACCAATATCCTGACTATTTTAAATCATCAACAAGTGGCGGACTTTCTCGGGACAAAAGGCAAAGTGGCCAAGGCGCCTTTTTCTGGTTCTAGTAAGCTAGTATTACCTTCAGGATCGACTGTGTATGTTGATCACCCGAAAGTTTTACCTGAGCAGGAAGAACGGTGGCGAGTCTGGGATACTAGTATTGCCAAGATGGAGCAGGATTTCAAGGATGTGTTGCCGAACCAATCAATAGTTACGGAAGTTGTCAGGCTTGCCAATATTAGGAATAAACAGGGTAAGAAGCTGGTGTACCTGGATTGGGGTTGCGGTAATGCTAGCGCACTGGTTGGGCTTAAGGAAAAATTACTGCAGGCCGGGGTAAATAATGTTGTTCTGGTAGGCTTTGCCGATAATTGGACCGACAGTTGGCTCGATCTGCCACGTGATATCAATATAATTTTTGGCACTGTAGATCAATTGCAAGACCAATTAAATACTAATAAGGATTTATTCCCGGATGGCAAGGTCGATGTGGTTGGGTCGTATTACGGCATACAACACCTGCATGTAGCTGATCTAGATGCGTACACTTCTCATTTGAAGTTTCTTGCACAGCGCCTCGGGAAGAATGGTTTTATAGTGATGGATTCATTGATAGGAAAAGCCGCTACGAATGTGTACTTTCTTACGCAGATATTTACTACGGTGGTAACGGGAAAAGGCTCTTCGGGTACTGTCCTGCCGATCTTTCTATCCGGGCCCAGATCAACAGATTCCGCGCAGTCTAGGCCTAGCGGCATCTCTATTTTAGGGCAGGTAGTGGCCCAGGTGGGTGGAAAGTTTCAACTTGTCAATGTTGTAAGGTTCAGAAACAAGCCTGGCAGGCAAGCAATTGCAAAAGCAATGCGTGAACAATGGGCGAGTGGCAATGCTTCCAGTGTTTCTTCGTCGACTACTTTGGCCAAGTTATTGGCGACTCTGGACCAAGATGACGCAATAGCGCGTTCGATCGATTTCTATGCAGCCGAATCTCCCGATGGGCAGCTATTGGCGGTCTTGCCTGTTAAGAAAGCAAGGAGCTCAAATAACGAAGATATAGTAGCTTTTATGCATTGGATCGCCCAGCCAGGACAATTGGAGGTGGTCAGGCAGTTATTATTTATGGTGGTTAATCAACTACATGAAGCTGGAGGAAAGTTGGTTGATGTTGATGCCAGAGATGTCTTTGGGTTTCCTGAATTAAATCCTGGGGCAACAGCGAGGGAGAGGCAGAGAGGGGCTAAGTACAGTGGCATGCAGCCTATTTTACAGTATGTGAAGGACAGAACCCTGGGAGAATTATTTAGTGCATTAACAAAAGATGGATTTATAAATAAAGGAGATATTTTATCTTTACCTAAAGGAAAGCAGGTATTAGATAGGCTTATAAAGAAAGGTATAGTAGAAGATAAATATGATTTGCGAGTGCGTTTAAATAAAGAATGGGAGGCTCAAGAGAGAGATATTCAAGCCATCATCAATAACGTGTACAGATCGGAAGATGAAGAGCAAAGGATCAGCAATCTAAAGAATTTACGGAAAGTTTTTAGACGGGCCCAGCAAGATATGGTGGCTGCGGAGTCTGCCAGGCAGGTGCTTGAACAGTGGTTGCAAGAAGGATTTATGCTTCAACCGGGAGAATCCCCGGAAGTAGATAGAATAAGAATACAAAAGAAATTAAGCAATGGATCAGGAAGAAAATTGTCTATTAAAGGAAGCATTGAGAGAGTGGCTTTAAGAATGTTTCAGGACCTTCTTGCCGGCAAGGTTATAGTACAGAAGGCTGACGGCACATACGGGCTGGCAGAAGTTTTGAAATTAAGCAAGATGTCGGATAAAGACAGGCAACAGTTTGAGGCCGCCTTGGGCAGGCAGTCGAATAATCCGGCGATACTACAGGGAGCTAAACAGACCGAGGTCATATTGCTAAAGGAGTATCTAGCTGGCTCTCCGGTGGTGAAGAAGGGTGATTTAAATACGGATTTATTCATTGAGCTAATTACTAAAGGCAACAGGACAGTTGATCAATTATTGAAGATAAAGATTTTGGCGATGGCCGAAAAGCCGGTAAAGCCTTCAGAACAAGACATAATTAAGGTAGTGAACGAAGTCTTACGTGATCCTAATCTCGCTCGTTATCTTACAGACGTATCTAATGTTAAGCTTCCAATAAATATTATAGATGCCGATATTGTTAGTAAGAATAGAGTATTCTTCGAAAGGGCTTATGAGGGGGTTTTTCAAAATAGTTTTGTATCTAATAAGTCATTGCCGAAAGATCTTGATTTGTACGCTGCGGTGGAAAGGGACGCAAAGGGGTCTATAAGAGTTTTAGCCATAGATTATATCAAGGTCCCTGAGAAAATGACCCTGAGCATGGGGAAGCAGATGGTATTCTTCAACGAAAGTGCACTTGTCTCGGAAAACTTAGCGGCGTATAAACTGCAAGATATGGATTCTCCGGACAAAGATGCGGCCTTGTATGAGGCGTCCCGTCAAATATTGCGCAAGCTTTTAAGCAGTCTTTCGGTATTCTTAACTGCTGACTTCCGTAAGCCCGGAGAGCCTTTTAATAATAGCATGGTTAAGGATGTCTTGGAGGTTCTCAAGGGGGCTGGTTTTATAGTGCCGGAAATATCTCCGACCATGTTGGATATAGACCGCCTAAACGGATTGATCGCTTCAGAAGATTTTAGGTCCCAGTTAAAAGAGGCCATCTACACGGGGCATACGCCAAACGGAGATGTAATCACACTGCCACCTTCTTTGAGTTTAGAAGCGATACTGGGTCCTATAGAATTTAATCCTCAAGAGTTCAGCAGCCTCGATGAGATCCAAAAGATAGCGGATACGATACCGAAAGGACCACGTTTTTCTTCTCAAGAAAGGGCGGTCCAATGGCTTAAAGGTCCGCAGCTGTTTGAGATTTATGCCGAACTTGCACGTAGCAATAAATTGGAGGCAACTCAAATTGATTCCATCAACAAAGTGGCCAATATGCTCTCCAAGCGTTCCAGAGAGCTATTAAATTGGGGATATGAGTTTCAAGCGGTCGAGTTTGAGTCGAGTGAGCCTTTAAAGAATGTAGAGTATTTGCCTTTGGATGTGATCGAACCATTATTGACAGGACTGGGATTGCCTGCGAATAAATTTAATGACATAACGGCTGCTGTTAGGTGGCTTAATGATTCCATAGAACCATTTGAGAAATATATTAGTCGCATGCGAGTGGCCGGGGGGGCGGACGAAACAATATCCAAATTGCTTCCTAAGAACTTTGTTGACTTGTCTACAGATGAGCTCAGGAAATTGGCTAAAACCAATGAGGGGCGAGAACTGAAAAGGGCGATATTAACTATACTTTATCCTGATGTGACTCCAAAGATACTTAATAAACGGATTAAACTCGCCACTACATGGGAAGGAACGTATTTGAAAAGAGTGCTCCTGGAAGTGCTATTTAAGCATCCCATGTCGACTTCAGAGATAATAGGTCGAGCATCCTTGAGCCGCAGCAATGCCCGGGCTATTATTTTACATAATTTCTTTGTTACTGAATTTACCTCGGGCGAATTGGTTCCGGACGAGTTGCAGAAAGTTGCTGTAAAAGAGAAGCCGTCAGGTATGTTGCGGGAGGAGATCGCCAGGGTGACAGCTACGCCTTCCGACCAGCTTCCTGCTCAGATCTCTGCCAGAGATTGGGCCAAGGTTTTGAATAATTTGATGAATAATTCAGGTTTGCCAGAATATTTACAAACTGATCGTAGATTATTTTTGAGCGAAGAAATGCTAGAGAAGATGGATAGGGCCAAGACGGGCGCAGGAAGGCCGCTTTCCGGCATAGAACTTCGAGCATTGAATAAGTCTTTATTGAAAAAACAAATCTTTATTAGCGAATGCTTTAAGGATAAGTCGCCCAGGATTCGTAATGTGAGTGCGGCAGAGGAAAGATCCGCTTTGGAAATATTAGGGTTACTGCAAGAACAGAATACGGAATTAGTCCTTTATTCTGGCGGTGATCACATACTGGACAAGCTAAATGTGTCTGCCCCAGATGCCAAGAACACATCCACCGGCGGCGACTTCGCTCAGCTAAGCGGGAAGAAGGATATGTCCGAACTGGATGATGATGCTCTGCGTGAGATAGGAAAAGCTTGGAAAGATGAGGCTTTGGCAAGAATTTTTATTCACGATGCCAAGAAATTCCTTTTCCCTTTGTCGGGCAGTGTGCAGGATGCGTTATTTGAGCTGGATAAATTAACAGCGGATCAGGAAATTTCTTTAGAAGGGCTTAACCATTCAATAACGATACTGACTTCTACCATTGAATTGCTCCTGGCTCAAGCGCATGAAACAAATGATGCTTTGGCCAGGGGACGG
>JAAXVU010000026.1 GCA_013335325.1 Candidatus Omnitrophota bacterium
GCCGCATCATCGACGACAAGGAATTGAAAGAGGAATATGCCCGCCGCAAGCCATATGGCAAGTGGCTTAAAGAGAATATGGTGGATCTGAAGGATTTGCCGGAGCCCAAGAAAGTACAGGCTTACAAAGAGCGGACGCTTTTGGAGCGTCAGCATGTGTTCGGCTATACGCAGGAAGACCTGAAGATAGTCCTCAAGCCTATGGCTGAGAACGGTGAAGAGGCTACCGGTTCGATGGGGGCCGATACTCCGGTGGCGGTTTTGTCCAACCGTCCGCAGCTGTTGTTCAACTATTTCAAGCAGCTATTCGCCCAGGTCACCAATCCGCCGGTAGACCCCATCCGCGAAGAGAACGTGATGGCCGAGAATGTCTACCTGGGGTCCGAGAAAAATCTGCTCGACGAAACGCCGGAACATTGCCGCAGGTTGCGCCTGGCATCGCCCATATTGAATGGCAAGGACCTGGAGAAGGTCGCCCACCTGAATCTTCCCGGTTTGAAATCTGTGACCCTGCCGATAACCTTTGACCGGGCCGAAGGCGTGTCCGGACTGGACAAGGCCATGGAGGCTCTGTTTGAGCGGGCTGACAAGGCCATAGCCGACGGGTACAATATTTTCGTGCTTTCTGACCGCGGTGTTGGGGAGAAGCATGTGCCGATCCCGTCGCTTTTGGCTTGCGCCGGTCTGCACCATCACCTGATCCGCCAGGGCACGCGCACCAAGGTTTCGATCGTGATCGAGACCGGCGAGGCCCGCGAAATGCACCATTTTGCGGTGCTGATCGGTTACGGTGCCAACGCGATCAATCCGTACCTGGCCCTGGAGACGATCGAAAGCGAGCTAAAGAAGGGGAATTTCTCGGGCGCCGGGTTGGATTACGAGCATGCCGAGAAGAATTATATCAAGTCCACCCGCAAGGGGCTTTTCAAGATCATTTCCAAAATGGGGATCTCCACGGTGCAGTCGTATTGCGGCGCGCAGATCTTCGAAGCAGTCGGTCTGGGCGAGGCTTTGGTAGAAAAGTATTTTACTTCCACCCCGTCCCGTATCGGCGGTATAGACAGTGCGACCCTGGCGGAAGAAACCATCCGCCGGCACGATGCCGCATTTGCGCGTATGCATTCCGCGGAGCAACTGCTTGATGAGGGCGGTTTCTACTACTGGCGCAAGGACGGCGAGTTCCACCAGATCAACCCCGAGGTCATCGCCACACTGCAGCAGGCTGTCAGGGTGGGCGATTATCAGCTGTTCAAGAAATATTCCAAACTGGTGAGCGAGAACAAGGACAAGCTGCCCAATATCCGCAGCCTGATGCAGTTCAAGTCCGGCAACGCTATTCCGTTGTCCGAGGTCGAGCCGGCCAGCGAGATCGTCAAGCGGTTCGCCACCGGCGCAATGAGCTACGGTTCCATTTCCAAGGAAGCGCACGAGACCCTGGCCATTGCCATGAACCGCCTCGGTGGATTTTCCAACACCGGTGAGGGCGGCGAAGACCCGACGCGTTTTCAGCGTGACCCCAACGGAGATTTGCGGCGCAGTCGTATCAAGCAGGTCGCCCAGGGGCGGTTCGGAGTGAATATTGAATATCTGGTCAACGCTGACCAGATGCAGATCAAGATGGCCCAGGGGGCCAAGCCCGGCGAGGGCGGCCAACTGCCGGGACACAAGGTGACTAAAGAGATCGCCCGGACCCGCAATACCACGCCGGGTGTGCAGCTTATATCGCCTCCGCCGCATCACGATATTTATTCGATCGAGGATTTGGCTCAACTTATCCATGACCTTAAGAACGCCAATTCCCGGGCCGATGTCAGCGTCAAGCTGGTTTCGGAAGTCGGCGTAGGCACGGTTGCTGCCGGCGTGTCCAAGGGTAAGGCGGACCACTTGCTGATTTCGGGTTACGAGGGCGGAACTGGCGCTTCTCCGCAAACGTCGATCAAGCATGCCGGACTCCCGATGGAGCTTGGTATCGCCGAGACCCAGCAGGTTCTTGTTATGAACGACCTGCGCGGACGCATACGTGTGCAGGCGGACGGCCAGCTAAAGACCGGTCGTGATGTGGCCATAGTGGCCATGCTGGGCGCGGACGAGTTCGGATTTTCTACCATAGCCCTGGTCTCCCTGGGCTGTATTATGCTTCGCAAGTGTCATCTCGACGCTTGTTCGGTTGGTATCGCCACCCAGGACCCGGAGTTGCGCAAGAATTTCCGCGGCAAGCCGGAGCATGTGGTCAATTTCTTTACTTTTATCGCCGAGGAAGTGCGCGAGATCATGGCCCAGTTGGGCTTTCGCAAGTTTGAAGACATGATCGGCCGAGTGGACATGCTGGAGCCAAAGGATGTGCTGGCCCACTGGAAGGCTCGCGGGGTAGACCTGACGAGGATACTGCATCGTGCTGATGTGCCTGCAGAGATACCGATCCGGCATTGTCTGACGCAAGATCACGGTCTGGACAAGGCGCTGGATCATAAAATATTGGAGTTGACCAAGGCTTCGGTAGACAAGAAGACGCCAGTCAGCCTGGAGATGGATATCCGCAACATCAACCGCACGGTCGGCACGATCTTGAGTTCCAATATCGCGCGGCGTTACGGCATGGCCGGTTTGCCGGAAGACACTATTCGTATAAAATTCAATGGCTCCGCCGGGCAGAGTTTCGGCGCGTTCCTTTCTCACGGCGTTGGCTTCGAGCTGGAAGGCGATGCTAATGATTATGTCGGCAAGGGTCTATCGGGCGGCCGGATCGTGGTGTATCCGTCAAAGAAATCGACGCTCGTGCCGGAAGACAATATCCTGGTAGGTAACGTGGTTCTCTACGGGGCGATCTCCGGCGAGGCTTATTTCCGCGGTATAGCCGGCGAGCGTTTCGCCGTGCGTAATTCCGGAGCGCATGCTGTGGTGGAAGGTGTAGGTGACCACGGTTGTGAATATATGACCGGCGGACTGATCGTCGTGATCGGGCCGACGGGCCGTAACTTTGCTGCCGGCATGTCGGGTGGCATCGCGTATATTTGGGATATGGACGGCAAGTTCTCCCGCAGATGTAACATGGGCATGGTGGACCTTTTCCCGGTCAAGGAAGCGGAAGACGTAAAGGTCTTACGGGAGATGATCGAGAGCCACCGTAAATATACCGGCAGCACGGTGGCTAAGGGGTTGCTGGATAACTGGGACAAGGTTCAGGCGCAATTCGTCAAGGTTTACCCGCGGGATTACCGTCGGGTACTGGAAGAGCATCGCAAGGCCATGGAGGCTGCGCAGATGCGTGAGATCGGAAGCGAGGTTGGAAGCGATGGGTGAAACCAAGGGTTTTCTTAAATACAGCCGTCAGGAGTATTCCAAGTCGCCGGTGGAAGAACGCCTGCAGCACTGGGATGAGTTTACCGTGCTGCCGACGGAAAAAGATATGCAGAAGCAGGGCGCTCGCTGTATGGATTGCGGCGTACCGTTCTGTCAGTGGGGATGTCCCATTGGCAATATCATACCGTCCTGGAACGACCTGGTTTACCGGGACAAGTGGAAGGATGCTATCGACCGCTTGCACAAGACTAATAATTTCCCCGAATTTACCGGCAGGATATGTCCGGCACCGTGCGAGAACTCCTGCACGCTGGCGATCAATAATCCGGCGGTGACGATCAAGAATATTGAACTGGCCACAATCGAGCACGCCTACGAAGAGGGCTGGATCCGGCCAGAGGCGCCCAAAACCCGTACCGGCAAGAAGGTGGCGGTCATCGGTTCCGGACCGGCCGGACTGGCCTGTGCCGACCAACTGAACAAGAAGGGCCACAAGGTCACGGTGTATGAAAAGAATGAGGTTGTGGGCGGTTTGCTGACTTTGGGTATCCCGAATTTCAAGCTGGAGAAGTGGGTGGTGGAGCGCCGGGTCAGCCGCATGAAAGAGGAAGGCGTAGTTTTCAAGACGGAAGCCAATGTCGGCGTGAACGTTGACCTGAAAGAATTACGGGCCCAGAACGACGCGGTGGTCCTGTGCGGCGGTGCAGAGCAGCCGCGCGATATCGCCATTCCCGGACGTAATCTGAAGGGCGTATATTTCGCCATGCAGTATTTGACCCAGCAGACCCGCAAGCTGATGGGCGGCAAGGTCGATCCCAAGGATGTCATTGACGCCAAGGGGAAGCGCGTGGTGGTCCTGGGCGGCGGAGACACCGGGTCGGACTGCGTCGGTACAGCCAACCGGCAGGGCGCTCTCTGGGTGAAGCAGTTCGAACTTATGCCCAAGCCGCCGCAGGAGCGCTCGGCGGAGAATCCCTGGCCGGAATGGGGTTTGGTGTTACGCACGTCGACTTCTCACGAGGAAGGCTGCGAGCGGGATTACAGCATACTGACCAAGAAGTTTGCCGGTGACGAGCAGGGCGGCCTGAAGACACTGCATGCCGTCCGCCTGGATTGGTCGCACAAGGATGCTTCGGGACGTCCGGTGATGAAGGAAGTCCCGGGCAGCGAGTTCGCGGTGGAGTGCGATCTGGTTTTTCTGGCCATGGGTTTCCTGGGGCCGGTCAAGGCGGGGCTTCTGGAGCAGGCTGGCGTCGAGCTTGATCAGCGTGGTAATGTGAAAGCGGACGCCGTCAAGATGACAAGCGTCCCTGGCATCTTTACGGCCGGCGATATGACTCGCGGTCAGTCCCTGGTGGTTTGGGCTATCCAGGAGGGCCGGGCAGCGGCCGATGGTGTGCATGATTATTTGATGTCTGTTGCCGTCAAGGCGAAGTAAGAATATGCCCGGGTACTGCAAGCAGGCTGCATGGGGTTGACGGCTGGAAAACAATTCCTAATAAGGGGGCTCGATATGGTGAAGAAGATCGCGTTGGTATTGCTCGTTGCAGTGGCGTTGGCGGGTTGCTCGCAGAAGCCTGTCGAGAAAACCGGGGTGGAGCAGGCTCAGCAATTGCTGGCCGAGGGCGCGATGTTCTTGAAACAGAGCAATGTGGCCCAGGCTATCCAGTCCTTTGCCTCGGCGATCAAGGTGGCGCCGGATTATTTTGAGAGCTATTATCTGTTGTCGGAGACGCTGATACGCCTGCACCAGTTTTCGCAGGCCGAAGCGGTGTTGTTGGCAGCGGCCAATAAGTTTCCGGACAACGGGGTGGTCTTTTATCTCCTTTCGGTTGCGCAACAGGGCGCAGGAAATATCGTGCCGGCCATTGTGGCGGCGCGCAAGAGCATCGACATCTTTACTGCCCAGGGAGACCGGGAAGGACAGCAGCGTTCCATGATATTGCTGGCCGCGCTGGTGACCGAGGCCAAGCGGTTGAGCGGCGAGCAGGCGGCGCAGAACGCCGAGAAGGACGCTCTCCAGGCGGCCGAAAAGGCAGAGCAGATAGTGACAGAGGCCACTGCCGGTGTGCCGACTCCCGTCGATAATGCCTCGGCACAACAGCCGTAATCTGCGCTTACGATGCTGTTCCTGCCCGCAGGCGGTGTCCTGCTTTCCGCGGTCCTGACTTATTTCGCTTTTCCGAATGTTTTATTTCACGAGGGTTTTCCGGGCTTGGCCTGGGCGGCCCTCGTTCCTTTTTTTTGGACGCTGGAGGACCGGCCTTTACGCCAAAGGTTTGCGCTGGGGTGTCTGTGGGGCGGAGTGACTTTTGCCTTGTTGACCCGCTGGATGCTGGAAGTGGGCTGGGGCGGGTTTGTGATGTTCGTTCTGGCGCTATCCTTGGCGCCGGCTATCTTCTCCATGATGTCGGGCGTGCGGCTCCGTTCCTCGACGCTACGGATGGGATATTGGGCTTGCGCCTGGGCGTTCTCTGAATGGCTCCGCACATTGGTCATGGGTGGGTTTGCCTGGTCGCTGGCGTATTCCCAGGCTTCGGTATCGTCGCTGATACAATTGGCGGCAGTGGGCGGCGTGTATGCGGTCTCGTGGGTCGTCGTCTGTGTAAACGGCGCTCTTTATATGGCGCTGCGGGCTGAGGGCCGGCGCAGATATTTCTATCTGGCGGCAGCAGCGTCGATATTTATGCTCAACTTTCTGGCGGGATCCTGGCGACAGTCCGGCCTCTTGTCTGGCGCGGAGTCGATCCGGATATCGCTGATCCAGCCCAATATTTCCCGCGCCGATAAGTCCGATGCCTCGCTTTATGACAACAACGTGGCCCGGCATCTGGCCTTGACCAAGAAGGCCGCCTTGCGCGACCATCCGGTTTTGATCGTGTGGCCGGAGACCGCTTTTCCGGATGACGTCCAGGCGGATTTTAAATGGCGGCCGCGGATAGAAATGTTGGCCCGCAATTATCAGTCGTATTTTCTCGTGGGCTCGGCGCTGGAACAGGACGGACGCAGCCTGAATTCGGCTCTGCTGTTATCTCCCCGGGGAGAGTGGGACGGTACTTATACCAAGATGCAACTGGTACCGTTTACGGAATATCTGCCGGCCGACAGCTTGTCCCGCGGCCTGGCCGGATTGATGCATATCAAGCCTTATGATTTTGTGGCCGGCAAGAGCTGGGGGCTTTTGTCAGTGATCGGCGGCTGGAAAGGGCTGGATAGCCGGACGAGCCGTTTCGGTGTGGCGATTTGCTCTGAGGAAGCTTACCCGGGAATATTTCGTCAGCTGGCGAGGCGCGAGGCAGAGTTTGTCGTCGTGATGCTGAACGATGGATGGTTCCGGCCCCCGGAGGCGCTTTATATGCATGCCCAGAACGCGGCCTTGCGAGCAGTGGAGTCGGGCCGGTCGGTGGTGCGGGTGGCCAATACCGGGCGCACAGCTGCGTTTGATCGGGCGGGAAGGCTGGTTCGGGGAGAATATCCCGGGCTGCAGGCGGCGGGGTTCGCCTCGGTAGACTTGCCGCTGGACAGCCACTCCACGCCGTATGTTTACTGGGGGGATATTTTCGCCTGGCTTTGTGGCGGGTTTGTTATAATCAGTCTTGTTGTGGCATGGCTGGATAAACGCGGTGAGGCGTGTCGTCGATGAAAAAAATATTCTCTGTGACTGCGCTCGGAGTTTATACGGGGTTGACCCTTGCGGTCTGTTTGGCATGGGGCTCAACGGCGTGGGCTGCCCCCGTGATCCAGCGACGCATTCAGGCCCAGAAAGCGGCCCAGCAGCAGATGATGCAGCAGTATCAACAGCAGGTCATGGCCCAGCAGCAGGCCCAGCAGATGGCGGCGTATCAGCAGGCGGTCGCCCAGCAGCAGGCTGCAGTGCAGCAGCAGGCGGCCTATCAGAAAGCCGCTGCGGAATACGCGGCTTACAAGCAGGCGATGCAGCAGGCAGTAGCTCAGCGCAATGCGGAATTGCAGGCCGCCTCCGAGGTGCGGGGCATGATCGCCCAGAAGCAGGCTAACGAGGCAGCAGCAGTCCAGCAGGCCAGGCAGATGCTGGCCCAAAAGCAGGCTGTTCAAGTTGCGGCGGTGCAGCAGGCGGTGAATTACAAACGTGCGTCGGAGATGGCGCAATATAAGCAGGCTGTGGCCAACCGGCAGGCAGTAGAGGTCGCGACCCAGGCTCAGCTGAATCAGGAGATAGGTCAGTATGCGGATTTTCTGACCAAACGTAAGGCGGCCCTGGCGGCGCAGGGCATTCAGGCCAGCCAGGTGCAGACCGCTCAGCAAATGGCACAATATAATCAGCTTCAACAGGTGCGCGCGGCCCAGACCGGGATGGCGGTGGCGGCCCAAATGCAGGCGCAGGATGTCCAGCGGGCCATGGGAGCCAAAATGGCGCAGGATGTGTATGCCAGCCGTGCGGCCCAGGATAAGAAGGGCGCGGTTCAGGAGTCTGAGTCGGAAACTACGGTTGCTATCGATAGCCTTTGGCAGGCGCTGGATAGCTCGGCTGTGTCCTGGGGGCAGATCCTGGACGACGAAATAAAAATTTTGACCGTGGCGGAGTATATAGACCGGTTTAAAAAGGTCGGGATTACGATCAAGAAAGCGCCGGGGCATTATGTCCATGTGATCGATTCTATTGCCGCTGAGGACGCTGGGTATCTGTCCGCTCCGTTCATGAACGTCCTTAGCTATGCCGCCATAGTCGAGTATGACTTTGAGAACGGTCAGAACAAGGACGAGATGGCGCGTCGGGTGCTGGGCGAAGGGAATTTTAAGGCTAACAAGGCGCGACAGCAGCAGTAAAGGTTCGGGTGGGCTCGTGGTCGACAGGGCGGTGACGGCGGCGGTTTCCGACGAGAAAATTCTGAAGAAGGCTGTGTTTTGTGACGGTAATATCGCTTGACAATTGAAAGCCCGATGTTATATTAATCCCGGTTCAAGAATAGAATTTTTCGTCGGCAATCTCGATAGGGTTAATATTTAACCCGTCTCATGCCTGACTCCAATAAATAGCGCAGTTTTGGGATGAAAAAAGCGGTCCTGTTTCTCGAAGATGGAACAAGCTTTTACGGCACCTCTCTAAATACTTACGGAGAATCCGCCGGAGAGGTCGTATTTAATACGGCCCTGAGTGGTTATCAGGAAGTCCTCACCGACCCTTCTTACGCTGGCCAGATCGTGGTCATGACGTATCCTTTGATCGGCAACTACGGAGTGAACGAAGAGGACGTGGAGTCGGACAAGATCCATGTTAAAGGCTTCGTAGTAAAAGAGTTTTGCCGCACCTATTCAAATTTTCGCGCCAATAAGAGCATCATAGAATATCTGGACGCCGGCAAGATTATGGGCATGGAAGGCGTCGATACCCGGGCCTTGACCCGGCATCTGCGGCTTTCCGGCGCCATGAAGGGGCTGATCTCTACCGAAGATTTTGACCCGAAGAGCCTGAAGGCCAAACTGGCCAAGGTTCCCTCCATGGACGGGGCAGACTGGGTTAAGGAAGTGGCGCCCCGCAAGGCGTATGTCTGGAAGGCGGCCGGAGAGAGGAAGTACAAGGTCGTCGTGATGGATTGCGGTATCAAGCGGAACATCCTGCGTGAAATGGCGTTGCTGGGTATCGAGAGCCATGTCGTACCGCCATCCACCAGTTCGGCGGATATTCTGTCTATGAAGCCCGACGGCATCTTTCTTTCCAGCGGTCCGGGCGACCCGGCGGCGGTCACCTATGTGATCGAGACTGTCCGGGCTCTTATCGGCAAGCTCCCAATATTTGGTATCTGCCTGGGTAACCAGATGATCGGACTGGCTTTGGGCGGCAAGACGTACAAGCTTAAGTTCGGGCATCACGGCGCCAACCATCCGGTCAAGGATTTGGAGAACAACCGTATCAGCATTACTTCTCAGAACCATGGTTTTTGTGTGGATCTGAATAGCCTTGATCAGGACGAGGTTGAGGCCATACACATTAATTTGAACGACCGGAGCGTCGAAGGCTTGCGGCACAGGAAGTATCCGCTGTTTTCGGTCCAGTATCACCCGGAAGCCTCGCCGGGCCCCAACGACGCCAAGTACCTGTTCGGCAAGTTTATCGAAATGATCGAGAAGCATAGACGTTAAAGACGTATTACGCGGAAGACATGCCTAAACGAACTGACATAAAAAAGATTTTGCTCATCGGCTCCGGCCCTATCGTCATCGGGCAGGCGTGCGAGTTCGATTATTCCGGTACGCAGGCCTGCAAGGCCTTGCGCGAGGAAGGTTACGAGATCGTGCTGGTTAATTCCAACCCGGCCACGATCATGACCGACCCGGAGACCGCGCCGCATACCTATATCGAGCCTCTTTCGGTTGAGTTCGTCACCAAGATCATTGCCCAGGAACGTCCGGATGCAATACTGCCGACGCTGGGCGGACAGACCGGGCTGAATCTGGCGGTCGAGTTATTCGAGAAGGGCGTCCTCAAGCAGTACGGCGTGGAGATGTTGGGCGCCAATTACGAGGTCATCAAGAAGGCCGAGGATCGCAAGCAATTCAAGCAGGCTTGTCTGAGCATCGGGTTGGACCTGCCGAAAAGTTCTTTCGCCTACAGCCTGGAGGAGGCCCGCAAAGTTGTCCAGGAGATCGGGTTCCCCTGCATTATCCGCTCGAGCTTCACTCTCGGCGGAACGGGCGGATCTATCGTTTACGGCCGGGAAGAGTTCGACGCCAAGGCCAAGCGCGGTATCGAGAGCAGCATGATAAGCGAGATCTTGATCGAGGAATCGATCGAGGGCTGGAAAGAGTTCGAGCTCGAGGTCATGCGCGACAAGAAGGACAACGTGGTCATTGTTTGCTCCATCGAGAATTTGGACCCGATGGGCGTGCATACCGGCGACTCGATCACCGTGGCGCCTGCCCAGACTTTGACCGACCGGGAATATCAGATGATGCGCGATCAGTCTCTGAAGTTGATCCGTGAGATCGGCGTCGAGACTGGCGGTTCCAATATCCAGTTTGCCGTGCATCCCAAGAATGGACGCATGGTGGTTATCGAGATGAACCCCCGCGTTTCGCGCTCGTCGGCCCTGGCCTCCAAGGCCACCGGCTTCCCGATCGCCAAGTTTGCCGCCAAGCTCGCCGTCGGTTATTCGCTCGACGAGATACAGAACGACATTACCCGGGAGACGCCGGCCTCTTTTGAGCCGACCATCGACTATTGTGTGATCAAGATCCCCCGTTTTACGTTCGAGAAATTTCCGGAAGCCAAGGATGTGCTGGGCGTCCAGATGAAATCGGTCGGTGAGACCATGGCTATTGGCCGGACTTTTAAGGAGGCCTTGCAGAAGGGCCTGCGGGGACTCGAGATCCACCACATCGGTCTCGATAACAAGATGGACTACCGTATCGTCGACGATGAAAAGATGATGCAGCGTCTGCGCGAGCCGAACGCTTCCAGAATATTTTACATAAAGTACGCTTTGCAAAAGGGCATGTCGATCGACGACCTGGTGGAGGTCACGCGGATCGACAAGTGGTTCCTGGCCCAGATGAAACAGATAGTGGACTTCGAGCGTCTCTTGCTGGAAGAGTTCGCCAAGACAGGGAAGCTGTCAGAGGCATCGTTGCGCAAGGCCAAGGAGTGGGGGTTCTCTGACCCGCAGCTGGCGGAGATCATGAACGTCTCGGAGAGCGACGTCCGTGAGCTGCGCAAGCAGATGGGCATCGTTGCCACCTTCAAGCTGGTCGATACCTGCGCGGCCGAATTCGAAGCCTATACACCATATTTTTATTCCACCTACGAGACCGAGGATGAGGCGATCATCCAGAACGAGAAAACCTCCCGGCTGAAAGGTGGCGCCAAGCGCAGCAAGATCATGATCCTGGGCGGCGGCCCCAACCGTATCGGTCAGGGTATAGAATTTGACTACTGTTGCTGCCATGCGGCTTTCTCTCTCAAGGAGCGCGGGTATGAGACGATCATGGTGAATTCCAACCCGGAGACAGTATCGACGGACTATGACACCTCGGACCGGCTGTATTTCGAGCCGCTCACTTTCGAGGACGTGATGAATATTCTGGACGTAGAGCAGCCGGATGGCGTTATTGTACAGTTCGGCGGCCAGACCCCGCTCAATCTGGCGCGGCGTCTGCACCAGGCTGGCGCACCCATAATCGGCACCAGCGTGGACTCGATCGACATCGCAGAGAACCGCGAGCGCTTCTCTGTCCTCATGAACGAGCTTAACATTGCCCAGCCTGCCAATGGCACGGCATCGTCTGTCCAGGAGACGGTCGAGGCGGCTTCTAAGGTCGGGTATCCGGTCGTGGTGCGCCCGTCGTATGTTCTGGGCGGCCGCGCCATGCGCATTGTTTACGACGAAGAGTCGCTGATGGGCTTTGTGGACGAGGTGGCCGACGTTTCTCGAGGGCACCCTATCCTCATCGATAAGTTTATCGAGGATGCGATGGAAGTCGATGTGGACGCCATCTGTGACGGCAGCAAGGTGTTTGTGGCCGGCATTATGGAGCATATCGAGAACGCCGGCATACACTCCGGCGACTCTGCCTGTGTCCTGCCTCCGCCCACTTTGAGCGAGGATATGATCGCCGAGATCAAGGACTCCACCAAGCGTATTGCGCTGGCGCTGAAGGTCATCGGGCTTTTGAATATCCAGTTCGCCATCAAGGGCGAGAAGGTTTTTGTTCTGGAAGTGAACCCGCGGGCTTCGCGCACGGTGCCGTTTGTCTCCAAGGCTATCGGCATACCGCTGGCCAAGATGGCGGCGCGGATCATGGCTGGGGAGAAGCTTAGCGGTTTCAAGCTTCCCGACGTAGATCATTTGCCGCAGTTCGCCGTCAAGGAATGCGTCCTGCCATTCACCCGGTTTATGGGGGTAGATATCATCCTGGGTCCGGAAATGAAGTCCACCGGCGAGGTCATGGGGCTGGCGCCTTCATTCGGTGCCGCTTATGCCAAGAGCCAGATCGCCGCCGGCCAGGCGTTGCCGCTCAAGGGTTCGGTCTTTATCAGCGTCAACGAGAACGACAAGCGCGCCATACCTTTCATGGCCAAGCGCCTGCAGGATTTCGGCTTTAAGATCTTTGCGACGAAGGGCACGGCCAAGGTTTTACGTTCGGCCGGCGTTGTGGCTACGGTTGTGGACAAGACAGGCGAAGGTGAGAACAATATCCTGAGCCTGATCGAGCGTAGCGAGATCCAGCTTATCATCAACACTCCTTCCGGCAAGAAGAGCCAGTCGGACATGCGCCAGATCCGCGCGGCCGCCATTATGCACAATATTCCGTGCATCACGACGGTGCAGGGCGCATCGGCTGCGGTGCACGGCATCGAGTCGATGCTGAAGGAAGGGTTTACCGTCGAGTCTCTGCAGAGTTACTACAGCCGGACCAAGAGCGCCTGAGTCCGTAAGGAGCCATATGTGCGGCATCATCGGGATTTCTAACCACCCGGAAGCATCCAAGCTGGCCTATCTAGGTCTGTATGCTCTTCAGCATCGAGGTGAAGAGGCGGCCGGTATCGCCACCTACGACGGACACGATGTGCATCTTGTGAAAGACCGCGGGCTGGTGGTCGACGTGTTCGACGGGAACACGCTGGAGTCGCTAAAAGGCAGCGTGGCCATCGCCCATACCCGCTATTCTACGACGGGCTCATCCAACAAAAAGAATTCGCAGCCGTTCCTGGTCACCCACCGCAACCGGGGGATCGCCGTCGCTCATAACGGCAACCTCACCAATACTGAAGCGCTTTATCGTAAGCTGGAAGACGAGGGCTCGATCTTCCAGACCTCTATGGATTCCGAGATATTGGTGCATCTTCTGGCCAAGACGCCTAACGGTGACTACAAGAAATGGTTTACCAAGGTTCTCTCCCAACTGGAGGGGGCCTATTCGGTCCTTTTTCTCATTGAGGACGTCATCGTGGGAGCGCGTGATCCGCACGGTTTCCGTCCGCTGGTCTTGGGAAAGATCGACGGCGGGTACATTTTGGCTAGCGAGAGCTGTGCTTTGGACCTGACCAAGGCCGAGTTCGTGCGTGAGATCGAGCCGGGCGAGATCGTGATCATCAAAGGTAACAAGCTGGAGTCGGTATTTTTACCGTCAGCCAAGAAGACGTCCAAGGCCCAGTGCGTATTCGAGAACATTTATTTTGCCCGTCCGGACAGCCAGATATTTGATGACAATGTTTATTTGGTCCGCAAGCGTTTGGGCGCTCAGTTGGCCAAGGAGGCGCCGGTCAAGAATGCGGATTTCGTCATGCCGATACCGGACTCCGGTGTTTACGCCGCCCTGGGCTATGCCCAGGAGCTCGGCCTGCCTTATGAAGTCGGGATGATCCGCAACCATTACATCGGCCGCACGTTCATCCAGCCGGCGCAGTTCTTACGCGACTTCCGCGTGCGGGTCAAGCTGAACCCGATAGCGGACGTTATAAAAGGCAAGCGCGTGGTGCTGGTGGAAGACTCCATCGTTCGCGGCACAACCAGCCGCAGTCGCGTGATGGAGGTCCGTCGGGCCGGTGCCAAAGAGATACACATGCGGATCAGTTGTCCGCCGATCAAATATCCCTGTTTCTACGGCATAGATTTTCCATCGAGCGATGAACTGATCGCCTACGGCAAGACGGTCAAGCAGATCGCCGACTTCATCGGAGTGGATTCGCTGGCATATCTCAGTCTGGAAGGCATGCTGGGCGTGATGAAGGACAAGAATGCCTTCTGTCATGCCTGTTTTACCGGCAAATATCCGGTGCAACCGCCTGTCAATAAAAGTAAATATTTGTTGGAAGGCAAGAGGAAACGGACATAGAATTAAGTTGATTCCGGACAAATGACGGGGATGCGGTAGAAATACGCGCATTCCTGTTTTCTTATGTGACAGCCTACCGCATTGCGGTACAACTCTGCGGAACAATCTATGAGTAAATTTATTTTTGTGACTGGCGGCGTGGTTTCCAGCCTGGGCAAGGGTATTGCCTCCGCCTCTATCGGAAAACTGCTGGAGACCCGGGGCCTACGCGTTACCATCCTAAAATGCGACCCCTACCTTAACGTCGACCCCGGCACCATGAACCCCTACCAGCACGGCGAGGTCTATGTTACCGACGACGGGGCCGAGACCGACCTGGACCTGGGGCATTACGAGCGCTTCACCAGCGGACATTTCACCAAAGACAATAACATTACGGCCGGCAAGATATATTACTCCGTGATCACCAAGGAGCGGCGCGGGGATTATTTGGGCAAGACCGTCCAGATCATCCCGCACATCACCGACGAGATAAAGTGCTGCATCAGGAAGGTCGCCAAGGACCACGATGTGGACGTGGTGATCGTGGAGATCGGCGGAACCGTCGGCGACATCGAGAGTCTGCCTTTCCTGGAGGCTATCCGCCAGCTGCGCTGGGAGCTGGGCGAGCATTATGCTCTCAACATCCATGTCACCTTGTTGCCGTACATCAAGTCCTGCGGCGAGCAGAAGACCAAGCCTACCCAGCATTCTGTCGGACGGCTGCGCGAGATCGGCATTCAGCCGGACATTTTGCTGTGTCGTACTGAAAAGCCTATTTCCCAGGAACAGCGGGAGAAGATCGCGTTGTTCTGCAACGTCGACGTGGAAAGCGTGATCGAGGCGGCCGACGTCAAACATATCTACGAGTGCCCGTCCGCGTTCAAGAAAGAGAACCTGGACGCGTTGATATTGAAGAAGCTGAACATCAAGAATCATGACCGCGACCTCAAGGAGTGGGAAGGTTACGTCGTCAAGCGGCTGAAGCATCCCAAACACGAAGTCAACATTGCCGTCGTCGGAAAATATATCCAGCTGCCCGACGCGTACAAGTCCATCTATGAAGCTTTGGTGCATGGCGGCATCGCCAATGATGCGCGGGTGAATATTTTCAAGATCGACTCCGAGGATCTGGAAAAGGGCAAGCCGGACAAATATTTTAAGGATATCCACGGCATCCTGGTGCCGGGCGGGTTTGGTCAGCGGGGTATCGAGGGCAAGGTGCGCGCCATTCGCTTCGCACGGGAGAATGACATTCCTTTCTTCGGCATCTGCCTGGGGATGCAGCTGGCTACCGTCGAGTTCGCGCGTAACGTTTGCGGGCTCAAGTCGGCCAACTCTACCGAATTCGACAAGACCACCAAGGATCCGGTGATAAGCCTTTTGGCCGAGCAGCATCAGGTGACCAACATGGGAGCCACCATGCGGCTGGGGGCGTATCAGTGCCATCTGGAGAAGGACACCAGGTCGCTGGCGGCCTACCGCAAGGAAGAGATTTCCGAGAGGCACCGTCACCGTTTTGAGTTTAACAATGATTATCGGGACGTGTTGACCTCCAAGGGGCTGGTGATAGCGGGTATCCATACTTCGCGCAACTTGGTGGAAGTCGTTGAAGTTAAGGGGCACCGCTGGTTTGTCGGCTGCCAGTTCCATCCGGAATTCCAGTCCAAGCCGGACAAGCCGCACCCGCTTTTCCGGGACTTTATCGCTGCGGCCTTGACGGTATAGTGCTGGACCTTCCTGCAGTGCATGATTATTGGGACAAAATATCTTGCCGGAACGCGTTCTCCCTTGGGGTATGATGACGAGCTTGACAGGGTAAATCGCTGTGGTAATATTGAGCCCTCGAGTTTTTGGTTTATTGAATTTTGGTGTTTCTTGCGCGGGTGGCGTAATTGGTAGACGCGTACGTTTGAGGGGCGTATGGGGTAACCTGTGTGGGTTCAAGTCCCACCCCGCGCACTAATTTTGGACGGAAGATCAGGCGCAGGCCAGGTCTTCCGTTTTTATTTGACCAAGGATTCTTGGTCAAATACTCCGCAGACCGGATGAGCGCTAACAGCGCTCCCGGTCCAGGAGTAAGACAAGTGATCTTGGTGGAGCCGCCGGTTCCGGTCAGCTGGCAAAGATTATGCGGATAGCGAGGAGGCGACCCCTCGCCCGCAGGCAGACGAGATATCGGTGAAAAGAGAAGACGGAGTTATCGGCTTGCAGTGTGCGGGGTCAAATACTACGCAGACCGGATGAGCGCCAACAGCGCTGGCGTTGTGAGTAGTGCTGGCAAGATTATCTTTCGAGACTGGACGCGCTTACTGGGGCGCGTTATGATTTGCTGGCTGTGGGAGGCCATGGGGATTATGAAACTAGAAATTAGCGCGAGTATATTGTCAGCCGATTTTGGCCGCTTGGCCGAGGCAATGGCGCTGTGCGAGCGTAGCGGCATCGACAGCATTCACGTCGACGTGATGGACGGACATTTCGTTCCCAACATCACCATCGGCCCTCTTATTGTCCAAGCAGTGCGCAAGTATACGAAGCTTCCCATCGAATCACACCTGATGATCGAGAACCCCTGGGATTATCTGGATGCTTTTCTGGACGCCGGATCCAGCGTGATCGGCTTGCATGCGGAATGTTACGGCGAACGGCGTCCGGCTTGCAGAGCTTACGGACAGTATCCGAAGGAGATCGACACCCTGGATGTGGGGCGCGTGCTCCGCGATGTGCGGCGCATTCGGGGGCGTGGTGGCAAAGCCTGCCTGGTCCTCAACCCCGGCACCCCGGCTGGATGCCTGGAAGAAGTGTTGGGCGATCTGGACAGCGTGCTGGTTATGTCAGTTAATCCCGGATTTTCCGGCCAGAAGTTTATGCCGGTCGCATTGTCAAAGCTGGAGTGGTTGCGGGCCAGGTTCGCCGGAGACCTCGCTGTGGATGGCGGGATCAATGCCGAAACGGCGCCAGCAGTATTACAGGCCGGGGCCAATGTGCTGGTCACGGCCAGCTATTTCTTCGGCAGCGCCAGCCCGGCGGTGGCGGTCGGCGCTTTGCGTGCTTTGGGGCGGCCTTGAGCGCTTTATTAAGACGCGGCTTCGCTATTGGCCTTGCAGGCGTGTCTGTGATATATTCTTCTTATCAAAGGAGCGGGGCGCATGCTTAAATCTTCCTTGCCCAAAGGGCAAACCATGCTGGAATATCTTCTGGTCACCACCCTCATTGCTTTCCTGGTGTTTTTCGCTTTGATGGGAAAGAACAGCATGATGATGGATCTGTTTCATGAAGTGAACTTTTATTATGACGCCGGCGGTAAGGCGCTGGCTGGCGGCTGTTTTCTGGCACCTACTTCCTTGACCGACAAGAATCATCAGGGCACATTGGTCGTGCGCACCCCGCAAGCTATTGTTGGCGGATGGTGCCCGTGGGGTGCTTGCATTGAGGGCTACCAGGAGCGGGAGTGCGCGTGTCCGCGGCCGGCCTTTGGCGGGGCGATCTGTTCAGGTAGTCCGACCCAGTCCTGCTCTGGAGGCACGCTAAACTAAGCGCACAGTAATTGTTTGATAAAAGAAGCCCGGTCTTTCCGCCAGATTCAGGAAAGCCCGGGCTTGATTTTTTGGGTTCTTTCTTAGTTAAGTTGAAATCTTCTCGGGTTTAGGTATCCGCAATGCTGATGGATCTTCAGTTTAAAATACTCAATATCTCGGTACCCATAAGCCATGCGTTTGAGCCGCTTAATCTTGTTA
>JAAXVU010000173.1 GCA_013335325.1 Candidatus Omnitrophota bacterium
CGCGTGGCAAATCCGACGAGGATTTGCCAGCTTTGTGAGGTAATCCCGGAATTTGCTCGGCATCATTTTGTATTGCGTTGCAATAGAATATCTCTTTATATGCCAATATGTTGCGGTAGGCCTAAAGGCCTATTGCAAATTCCGGGATAAAAAGTACCGGTTGTTCTGGGTCTACATTGCTTTTTATGCTCCGTCGCTAGTCTGGAAACCGGGCTGGATGACTTTGGGGCTGGCGACGGGATAAAAAATATTGACACCCCTGCGAGGCCGGGAGTAATATCGCACCCGTTGTTCGAGCCCGGTAAGGGTGAGTAGCCCCAGGGCTTTTCTTGCCCAGCAATAATTATTCCAGTTTTGAAAGTAGTTCAGAGTCATCGACGGGAAAAATCAGAAAAAAGTTCAGAAAACGTATTGACAAAAGTAGCTGAAGAGCTACTATATGTTGCGGTCGCAGGGATGCGGCACAACAATATATAGGTGTTTGGGAAAGCTTCGGGTTTAACATTTTGTTGCATTTTTTCCCATGGTTGGCTTGATGAGTGCCCCCCAGTTCAAGCACATTTATGGTCCGGTTTACTCCTGGCGGATAGGCAGATCGCTAGGCATAGACCCTCTCTCCGGCAATATTAAATTTTGCAATTATGACTGCAATTATTGCCAGCTCGGCAGCGCAGAACAGCTCTCCGGCCGGCAAGTATTTGTACCGGTGGAGTCGATCCTGGCTGAGATCCGGGCCCTGCCCGCTGATTGTCAAATTGATTATTACACGTTCTCAGGCAGCGGTGAGCCGACTCTGGCCGCCAACCTGGGAGAGATGATCCGCGCGGTCAAGGCCCTCAAGCCGGGCGGACAGAACAAGGTGGCGGTCATCACCAACTCTTCCTCTATAATCAAGCCTGAAGTACAGGCCGATCTTCGTTTGGCGGATCTCATTCTTTTCAAGATCGATGCTCCCAACCAGGAAATATTCGAGCAGGTCAACCGTCCGGTGGAGGGGCTCAAGCTCGCCGACATAGTCGGCAGCATCAAGCTCTTCCGTAAGAGTTTTACGGGCCGGCTGGCCTTGCAGATCATGTTCACGGACGATAACCGGGAATATGCCGCCGAGCTGGCCGCTATCGCCCGGGACATCGCTCCGGACGAGGTCCAGCTGAACACGCCTTTGCGTCCCAGCCCGGTCAGGCCGCTTGCGGCGGACGACATGGCGCAGATCAAGCGCGTTTTCGTGGCCGCGGGGTTGCGCGTCCTTTCGGTCTACGAGGAAGAAAAGAAGGCCTACGAGCCTTTTAATAATATAGCGACGGAGAAGCGGCACGGAAAATTTAAGGGAAATTAGAGGCAAGAACAGAGAAATTCAGTTCGGTATTATTTAATTTATACATCCAATTACCAATCAACAGGGGGGAACAGCAGTGTACACTACAGAAATCTTCACCAAGATCCTAAAGAGGAACGGAGCCGAGGAAGACTTTCAACCCGAGAAGATCACACACGCGATCCTCAAGGCCGGCCAGGCCACCGGTGACTTCGGGGAGGAGACAGCCCAGAAGCTCACCATCCGGGTGTTGAACCTGGCACTGCAGACTTTTCCCCGCCGTCTGCCTACCGTCGAAGAGATACAGGACATCGTCGAAGAAGTCCTCTTGACCTCACCTTACCGCAAGACGGCCAAGGCCTTCATCATCTACCGCGACCAGCATGCGCGCATGCGCGAGATCGCCTCTATTTTCAACGTCGACCTGGTGGAGAAGTACCTGTCCCGCCGCGACTGGAAGGTGAACGAGAATTCCAACATGGCTTACTCGCTGCAGGGGCTGAACCACTACATTTCCTCGGAAATATCACAGGCCTACTGGCTGAACCAGGTCTACCCGGCGGAGATCCGCGACGCCCACCAGAACGGCGACCTGCACATCCACGATCTGGGCTCGATCAGCGTCTATTGCGTGGGCTGGGACCTGTACGACCTGCTGCTCCAGGGCTTCCAGGGCGCTTCCGGCAAGGCCGAGTCGCGTCCGGCCAAGCATTTCCGCTCGGCCTTAGGGCAGGTGGTTAACTTCTTCTATACCTTGCAGGGCGAGGCGGCCGGAGCGCAGGCCTTCTCGAATTTCGACACTCTGCTGGCCCCGTTCATCCGTTACGACAACCTGTCCTACGTCGATGTCCGCCAGGCCTTGCAGGAGTTCCTGTTCAACGTCAACGTGCCGACGCGGGTCGGTTTCCAGACGCCGTTCACCAACGTCACCATGGATGTGCGCGTGCCGTCCTACTACCGCGACAAGGGAGTGGTCATCGGCGGCAAGCCGCAGGAAGCGACCTACGGCGAGTTCCAGACCGAGATGGACATGTTCAACCGCGCTTTCCTGGAGGTCATGCTGGAAGGTGACGCCAAGGGCCGCGTCTTCACGTTCCCCATCCCGACGTACAACATCACCAAGGACTTTGACTGGGAGAACCCGCAGCTGAAGCCTTTGTGGGAGATCACCGCCAAGTACGGCATCCCGTACTTCACCAATTACATCAATTCGGACATGAGCCCCGAGGACGCCCGCAGCATGTGCTGTCGTCTGCGTATCGACAACCGCGAGCTCACGGCCCGCGGCGGCGGACTGTTCGGTGCCGCGCCTTTGACCGGTTCTATCGGTGTTGTCACCATCAACATGCCGCGCTTAGGTTACGCCTGCAAGAACGAGGAGACCTTCTACGCCGCGCTGGAGCACCAGATGATCATCGCCCAGGAGAGCCTGGAGATCAAGCGCAAGGGCCTGGAGAAGCTTACCGACGAGAACCTGTATCCCTACATGAAGTTCTACCTGCGCAACATGAAGGAGCGCTTCGGCCAGTACTGGAAGAACCACTTCTCGACGATCGGGCTGTTGGGGATGAACGAGTGCTGCCTGAACTTCCTGGGCGAGAATATCTCGACCCCGCGCGGCAAGAAGTTCGCCGAGGACGTCCTGGACTTCATGCGCAAGGTGCTGCTTAAGTTCCAGCAGGAGACCGGCAACAACTACAACCTGGAAGCCACGCCGGCCGAGGGCGTTTCCTACCGCCTGGCGCGCATGGACAAGGACATGTACCCCGAGATCCGCCGGGAAGGCGCCTGCGAGGCTAGCGGCGGCGAACCGTATTATTCCAACTCGACGCATCTGCCGGTGCACCACACCGACGATATCTTCGAGGTCTTCGACCACCAGGACTCGCTGCAGACCCGTTACACCGGCGGCACGGTGATCCACGTGTTCGTAGGGGAAAGGATCGACAACCCCGACGCGGTGAAGAACTTCGTGCGGACGGTCTGTTCCAAATACAGCCTGCCGTACTTCACCCTGTCACCGACCTTCAGCGTCTGCCCGAGCTGCGGTTATATCGCCGGCGAGCACAAGAACTGCCCCAAGTGCGCCGGGGAGTGTGAGGTCTATTCGCGTATCGTTGGCTATCTCCGTCCGGTCAGCCAGTGGAACAAGGGCAAGAAGGCGGAGTTTATCCAGAGAAAGACGTACAACGTATGCTCATCGGGGGCTTGCTCAAGTTCTCACTGATCGATTATCCCGGCAAGGTGGCGGCGGTAGTTTTCACCCAGGGGTGCAACTACCGCTGCCCCTTTTGCCATAACCCGGAGCTGGTCCTGCCGGAACTCTTCCGTGAGCCGCTCCTGGTTGCGGATGTGCTGGAATTTCTCGCCAAACGCCAGGGACAGCTGCAGGGTGTGGTAGTCACCGGCGGCGAACCTACTATCCATAACGACTTGCCAGACTTTCTGCAAAAGATCCGGGACCTGGGGTTCCTGGTCAAGCTCGACACCAACGGTTCCCGTCCTGAAATGCTGCGGGAGGTCCTGGAGCGCCGGCTGGTGGATTATATCGCCATGGATATCAAATCCTCGCCAGAAGGTTACTGTAAGGCCATCGGCGTCCAACCCGACATACATTCGATACGGAACACGATACAGCTTATCAAGGAGTCCGGGGTGGAGCACGAGTTCCGCACTACCGCGCTTAAGGCGTACCTAAGCGAAGCTGACATGGCGTCCATCGTGCAGATGATCGGACAGGAGGAGAACTACAAGGTGCGCCGGGGCAACCTCAAGGGCAAGGTTCTGGATTACAATTATTTTGCCGACCGGCCGGATTATAC
>JAAXVU010000027.1 GCA_013335325.1 Candidatus Omnitrophota bacterium
TTTCTTGTCCCTGCACTACGCAACTGAACAAGAAGAAAGCAATCAAGACGGTGAAAAGCATCCTCATCTTTGACCTCCCAATGTCAATCCCAACGCAATGCCTTTCATTTCGACTGTGACTGAATCCTTTGTGATAGCTTTTACAGTAAACCCGCTCGCGCTCTCGCCTTCTGACAAAAAATACACCTTTCCCTTAGCATCCTCTATCACAACACCTTTCTTAAATGAGAGTATGATGGCCTTAACTTTCAAGCCCAATGGACTTGCAGTCTCTTCTTTGGGAGCAGGCTTCATTAGTTCAGGTTTAAAATGACTAAATGGATCATGTAAATTGGAAATATCTTCAGGCAATTCTGGTGGAAATGAAACTTGAAGGGATGTTTGGGGCCGTTTATCCTGCAAAATAACTACTGGATCGGACGATATAAAAGAATGCGCTGCTGCCATGCACGAAGCGGCCAACCATATACAAGCGACCACATATCCTGCAATAATAAACAATCGCTTAAGCACTCAATTCGCCTCTTAAGTAAATGTTGTAGTGGCTATATAAGCAAATATAATTCATATATGAGCTTATGTCAAGTGATGATATCAGACAGCCTATGCTACAAAGTACTGCAAAAGATGCATATACAGTAAAGTTAGTATAATATATGCATTCTATAATAAATAGTGCTTGAAACGCAATAGATAATACATGAGAAAAGATATCAAAAGAGATCGCTTATATAGATTGTAGAATAATGTATTTTATGTCAATAGATTCATATATAATCAATTTATGATAGTCTATACTCTTTATACAATTTTGTAAATAGTATGACTGCCCTTCTTACTGACTTTTTCATACTTTCTAAAGAAAATAACACGCTGCTGGCCACAACAATATATTCTTTACTAGCGCTCCGCATTCTACAAACGACACGCTTCCAATACGAACACCTAGAGCGCCACCTTTGTGCCGGCACATACAGCCCTCAACTCCGATAACAAAAAAAACAGGAAGGTCTTTTGGACCTTCCTGTCAGAGGATATTACATCAGCCTGTTGAGGCTGCTTACTGCTTCTTCTTGCCGTCTTCCAGATACGCGTCCATATCGCCGGTGTAGTTCAGCTGACCGTCGATAAACTCGTAGGCGTTCGGGTCAAGGTTCGTCCCGTCAAACGCCCCGGTATCAGCCTCCGACAGCGGATGATAAGCAAAGAACGTTGTCGGATGTATCGGCTCGCTCGAGACCAGACGGAACGAGTTCAGGATCTCGTAATAGGCCCGGTAACTCTTGAAGAGAGGATTGACCATCTGACCCACCGGGCTGTTATCTTGTCTGGTACCGCCGATCTGCAAGGTCAGGCCGGTAGCCCCGCCCACCAAAGGAATAAAGTTCAGCGGCAGTGCCGAAGGCTTGGCCGGATCAGCGTGTATGTTCACCTTGAGCGGATTTTCCATGGAATCGATGGAGCCCGCGTTAGGCCAGATGGCCCGGGCGCTAGAGCCCTCATCGGCAGTATTCTGGAAATACACCGGATGGGACGGCAGACCATTGGTCTGGTCGAAGTCCGGCGACGGGTTGACACCCGTGACCGCGGTGACACCCGGGTCAACTACACCCAGGATCTGCCCGCTTATGTCCGGATCCTTGCTTTCAGGAGTGCCCACGCCGATGGTGCCCTTGGGCGTGGAGATATAAGAGTAACCGCCGGCAATAACGTTGGCGCCGCCCTCATTGTACGACTGACCGGCGTAGATGGAACCTTCATTGCTCTTCAAGAACACGCCGCCGTTCTGGGCTATGACATTATGCACAACCATGTCGCCCTGGGTGGTGACGCTCACGATGCCGTCGTTAGCCTGCACGACGCCGCCCTCGTAGTCTTCATCGTCATAGATATTATACGGCCCCACGTTCAACAGGTCCGTACCCACGTTATTTACGTAGATATTACCTGAACCGTAAACGTAATGACCGGTTTTCGAGCTACCCTCTCCATCACCGACCTTATCGTAGACCCAGGTCGGGCTGGCATTGGAATAGGCGGTCAGATTCTGCGTGTTGGTGTTAATGGGTGAACCGAACGCGCCGATGTTGTACTGCGCACGCAGCTCAACCCAGCCGGCGGTGATAAGCGAAGCCGCATCGGCCATGAGCGAACCGGTCCGTGAGTACAAATAGGCCCGCGATAAGCCATCGCCAGCATGCTCGGCAGTAACTGCAGTATTAACCAGGTCTATTGAATCAG
Organism: Candidatus Omnitrophota bacterium; assembly: GCA_013335325.1. Classification (GTDB taxonomy): domain Bacteria; phylum Omnitrophota; class Gorgyraeia; order Zapsychrales; family Fredricksoniimonadaceae; genus JAAXVU01. The sequence continues at coordinate 2,242 of JAAXVU010000027.1, forward strand.
CATACATATAAACCTGGGACCAGTTGTTGCCGGCACCGACATAAGACTTGATCTGACTATTAGTGATCTGAAGCAGGCTATTGTCATAATTATAATAATCATACGCGTACAGGTAAACATAGGCGTTACCAGTACCAGTCACCGAGGCCAATAGCGAACTGTTCAAGATGTTCAGATTGGCGTCACCCGACGACCCGTTGTTATAATCATCATAATTGTACGCATAGACCTGGGCGTAACCATCTCCCAGAACCTCGGCCAGCAGATCCGAGTTGATAATATTCAGATCCTGACCATCGCTCTCCCCGGAATTGTTGTAATAATCATAGGAATAGACCTCTACGTAGGCATTATTGTTATACCCATTTTCCACCGTCTCTCCCAGAGCTCGGGAACGGGCGGTGATCGTAGAATCTATCACGTTCATATCATCCTGCGCTTGCACATCGACATAGGCATACCCATGTCCTACGTCAGACAAGATGGTACTGTCATTTATATCCATGGTACTGCGACCATAGGAGTAATAACTGTTATATTTATGGTTATAGTTATAGTTCCTGGACCGCATATTGATATTAGCCTGACCAACCCCGTTGACCTGCGCGGTGATCGAGGAATGATCTATCTTGATAGAAGTATCGTTATTGTCATCGTAAGAATCGTAATCATAGTCATACCCGTACAAATATATGTACGCGTTACTATAGGAAGCATCCATGCCGGCAGTCGAGAAAGCCTTAAGGGTGCTGCCGCTGACCAGGATATCATTGGCCCAGGCCCAGATACGAGCCTCACCGCCGCCAACACTGGCCAATATCGAGCTGCCATTGGTGATATTTAAAGAACCATTGCCATTATAATAGTAGTTACCGTCATTACGGCCCAGATCAACACGGGCAGTGCCGCGGCCAGCCACCGATGCCTCCAGCACGCTGCTATCAATATTGACAGCTGTGTCCTGGTAATATGAATACGTGTACGGATACAGATATAAATAAGCGCTGCCTCCGTTCACACTGTCCCTGACCGTCGACTTCAGCGTGCTGCCTGATATGTTGATATCGTCGGCGTACAACTGGATGGAAGTTGAACCGGAACCGACGCTGCTAAGAACTGAACTACCGCCGAATATGCCGATAAGTCCGTAGTGACCGGTATCGTAGTTATACGAGTTGGACTGCAGCGTTACGCTAGCCGAGCCATTCCCCGCCACATTGGCATTGACGCGCGAACCGTTCTTAATGGTAATAGCGCTCGGATCGCTTTCATTGCCGTTAGTGGCCATCAGATTGATCAGCGCGTGGCCATAATAGTCTGGGTTAGTGGTGATCGCATCCAGGTTGCTGGAGTCGATCGTGATGTCCCTGCCATAAACATAGATAGCCGCGGTATCGCCGCCGTCATGTCCGATGGTCGCCAGCACGTTGCTGCCGTTCCGGATACTGACATCATTACTGTAGTAGCTGGAACCGATATGCACGTAGGCCTGGCCGTAGTCGTCAACCAGGGCCGTCACGTCGCTGTGGTCCAGCGTGATCGGACCCGTGACAGTCTCGCATTCATCGCAATTCAAGCGAACTGTGGCCGTGCCGAAAGAACCGCCTGAATAACCGTCCCCTTCTTCCTGCCGGGCATTGTGCACCGCGGCCTTGATAGAGGAATCCAGGATATCCAACTCGCCGCCAAAATAGCCGGAATAGTATTCCTCTCCTTCGCCATAACCTGAATCGTAATACGACGCGGCAGACAGCAGCACCGTGGCATCGCCGTCAGGCGTTTCAGCCAGGACCGAGCTCGTGTCCATATCGATATTACCAGCCGTAGCCACCATATTGATGGCAGCGTCCCCGCTGTCAGTTACGACCGCGGAAACCTCGGTGCCGTTCGACAGGCTGATATTTCTCGCCAGCATGCCGATATTGGCATCGCCGGAGTTCTCGGCATTGATCTTGCTGCCGTCCAGCACTATGTCGCCGTTGGGCGCGTTCAGAAATACATTCTCGGCCAGCACATTGCTGTCCGGTAAGGCATCGATCATGTCCAGCAGGTCCGACACTCCGCCCAAGTCCAGGCTGCTGTCGGAAGGATCGGCCAGCGAAACCAAAGCGTCCAGAAGGTCCGCAATGGAACCCGGGTTCCAGGCATTGCCGCCGTAGATGTTACCGAAGGATGTCAGCAAAACATTGCCGTTGGGCGCCAGGACCGTGTTCAAGGTCATGTCACCGCCGCTCGTCACCTGGACATCGCCGTCCAGCGCCGCCAGAGGCAGCCCCAGCTCGAAGGTCCTGGAGGCGTCTTGATAAGTCACTGTCAGCGGGAGGTCCAGGCCAAGCTCGATGCTGTCGGCCTCGTTGATCACGATATTACCAGAGTCCCAGGAAAGACCAAAAGCCACGTCGACGTTGGTATTAAGCGGCTGGTCTTCCGTACCTATATTATGCCGGGCGACCAGGCCGAGATACTTGGCATTGATAATTTCCTCTTCCGTGGCGTAAATATTACCTTTGGAAGATTCAGAGAACCCTTCGCCTTCCGATGTCAGGTCCGTACCCAGGGCGACCAAGCCCACCAGGTCGGCGTTGACCTCGTTACCCAATGTGATGTCGCCGTTAAGTGAAGCGATCAAGGCCGCGCTGCCGATGGTGCTGTCCAGGCCCAGATCCACGCCGATGCCCAGATAATCTTCCAGCATGCTCGTCAACAAGCCCACCGTATCCAGGTCTCCGGACGCATCAACAGTGCCGGAAACGTTCACATCTTCCGCACCAAAAAGGCCGACCAGACCGATGCCGTCACCGGCATCAGCCGAAACTTCGCCGGCTATATCCAAAGAAACGCCGGACTCATCGGCACCCATCGCCGCAATACCCACCAGCGCGGCGGTGTCGTCGGCAGTGGCGCTGATCGTGCTGTCGGCGTCCACCGTAACCTGCGAACCGGAATAGATCCCTACTATGGCCGGAGCGTTGGCATTTGCGGCCGAAATATCACTCTCGGAAATTGTTATCGGGCCCTTGCTCATAATGCCGACAATAGCCGACACCGAGCTGTCGCTGTTCAGCAAACCTGACAGGCCGCCGACATCGCTGGCCGTCTCGGCCTGTATCAAACTGTTGGTGATGTTGATAGAACCGTCGATCGGCACTTCCATGCCTTCGTCGTTCAGGTTGATATCCAGCAGATCCAAAAGGCCGCTCATATCTCCCAAATATTCGGAGACCAGGTCGGACCAATAGCCGTCATTCATGTCCTTATAGATGACCACGTTGGCGTAACCCTGGCCGTCAACCTTGGAAACCAGCTCGCTGCCTTCGATCGTCACGTCGGTGCCGCTGTCACCTTCCAGATTAATATCGATATGCGCATAGCCCCTGCCGTCAGCATCGACTGCCTTGGCCAAAGAAGAAAGCGTGCTGGACTTTATGTTCAAAGCGCCCAGGAGGTCCATTTCTATATTGGAGTAGGCATAATTCTGGCCGATAGCTTCTGCCAGGATGGAGCTGGTCTGTAAAGTTAACTTCTGGCTGGCGTCAAACTGAATATTGGCCTGACCCTCGCCCGTGACTTTGGCTTCTAACGAACTGTCCGTGATGGTAACCGAGGAGTTGTCTCCATGGCCCAGGATTTCTATGGTAGCGCCCACAGCCACCGGATAGGATTCTTCTGACAAACCAGTGTCGGAACTGGTCGCGGAAATGTCGGTCTCGGATATATCAATGTTACCGCCGGTAGTTTCGATCGATACCGAAGCGGCACCCACATCCGAACTGGCGGCGATCGGCCCGCCCGTGATCTCGATATTGCCGTTACCGTTAATAACAATGTCCTGTGCTTCAATGATACCGGAATTGTTGACCGAATTCTTAAGGGCCGCGTCGACTACCTGGCCGTTTATCAAAACCTTGCCGTCAGCAGCCTGCAGAGTGCCGGCATTGACCACACCCGCAGTCGCCGAACCCGGATCACCCACCGCTACACTAATAAGGCTCAAGGGATCCAGCGCCAGGGTCACGGCATTGCCGGAGGCCAGGGCGATAGTACCAACATTAGCAACTATGGAACCGGTGTTCTGCACACTGGGACCGATCAGAGCCACGAAACCGCCCGGAGCGTTCAAGGTGCCGGCATTGATCACGGCGCCGCCGTTACCGGCCGTGAACTGGTAAGTGCCGTTCAAGAAAGAATCATTAGTAATATTCAGGGAAGATGCCACCAGGCCGGCCGCGTCAACATGCGAACCCGGGGCAAAAAGCACACCGTTGGGATTAACAATAAAAATACGACCGTTGGCGCTAATGGTACCAAATATTTGAGAGGGGTTAATATCGCTTACGCGGTTTAGGGTGATACTGGAATTGCCAGCCAGCTGTTTATAGTCCACCTTGGCAGCCGATCCCACATTGTAGCTATTGAAATCAATGATACCTTTGGCAGTATCCGCAGCCTGGGTGATCGTCATCGTGCTGCCAACCGTGTCAATGCTACCGTTACCGACAGCAAAACTACCGGTGGTAGGCACTGGCAAGGCGTCAACAGCAGGATCAGCGTAAACCCTAACCGGCGACAATACTAAGGAACCAATTACCAGTATCGAGATTGTTTTCTTTAACATTACGTACATTGCTGTACCTCCCTGATTGATCAATGATGTCAATTTTATATAATTGTCCGCACGGACAATGAACAATAATAATACGCCTGATGATGCTGCCAATTAAGACAAGTCGGCGTAATGGAAATAATAGTCTTCCGCCCAAATTGATACTTGTATAGAAATACTCGTTTTCCAGCTTGGATAGGTTAAAGAATGACACATAAAATGGCGATATGCAAATTTATCGCCTATCCTTTTTATTTTTTCCGATCCATTAAAACTTGCAAATAACCTCCACCCACGGATGCGGACGTCTGCCATCCGCCGATATGTTCTTCCCTATCGGATAACCCAGCTCAAATCGGGCGGAAATGTCCTTGATATTGAAGCGTGTGCCCAAACCCCAGCCTTTCAAGGTGTTATCTTCCTTGTCTCCGGCCGCAGGCGTCTTGGTATTTACATAGCCCCAGTCCCAGAAAGTCACCAGACGGGTGGCGTCATAAAACGTCTCCTGTCTGCCGGGAACTTTAATGTCTTTGGATAACCCATATAAAGGAAGAGACCACTCCAGCGCAGTATAGTAGCCCTTGTCCCCGGATTGTTCAGCCGGAGCATAGCCACGGACGCTGGAAGGACCACCGATCTGGAACTGTTCCGAAGCCGCCAGTGTCTGGTTGCTGAACTGCCCGGAATTCTTCCAGAGCAGACTGGTCGACAGAGGCATCGGCTGCAGACGATAATAATTGACTACGCCTTTCTGGAATACGGCACCAGCGCCGGTCCGGGAAGCCATCGGGTCCTTGGCTTCCATCCCGCCCAGAATATCGGCGAAACCAAAATCTACTTCCGGGCTCAGGATATTTCGACCCCAGCTGTCAACGGCATCGATATCCAGACCGGTCTTCACTATACGCAACTCATCGCGGGAACTCTTCTGCTCAGCGAGAAAGTTGACCACGCTCTTGTAGTCGAACCCGCCGTTCCAACGCACATCCAGGGTGGGTTCCTGTACCATCGCCTGGTTGAAAAATAGCCCGTAGATCCGCGCCTTACCGCGCGATTCCAGGTCCTCGAACTCCTTGCCCAGTTCTAACTTACTTGCCAAGGCATAGGCGCCCAGCTCAAAGGAAGGCGTCAAGGGTATCGCATAGCGCCCCTGGTATAGGCGCATATAGTTAGCCTCGGAGGTCTGGAACTTGACCAGCAGCTTGTCATCATGACCGGTCAGGTTGTTATGCTCCAGCAGAGTGGAATAGCGGCTCTTGTTGATATAGCGTGAACCGTAGTTGTCATACTCGAAACCGGCGTGTATCGGCATGCGATCTTTGACATCCATTACCACATCCGTCACGCCCGGCACTTTGCCCGGCACCAGTACCACCTTGGCAGTCCGGTCAGGGTGCTCATTGATATAAACCAGCGACTTCTGCAAAGCCGAATAATCGAAGTATCCGCCCTGCTGCATATTCAGGCTCTTCTTGAGAAGCGGGGTCGAGAAATACCGGTTCCCCTGTACCTCAACATTGCCGAGCTTGCCCTCCACCACCTTGATCAATAAAGTCCCGCCTTCAAGTTTCTGGGGAGGAACGTAGGCCCGGGAGGTCAAATAGCCTTTCTTGCGATATTCATCTGAAATAAGGGAAGCGATCTTCTGGATCTGACGAAGTGACAACTCCTTGCCCTGGTATTGCTCTACGATCGACTGGATGACGGAAGACGCGATCAAAGTCGCCCCTTCCACATTTATCGTCTGCACCAAAACCTTGGCGCCGCTATCGGTTGGTAAACCGACATCCTCGGACGTGGCCTGCCCGGCAGCAGACTTTTCTTGTCCGATGCGGGATTCCAGTGATTTGCTTTTCTCGAGCATTCTTTCTTGCTGGGCGACTCCACCGGCAGTTTGGGATGCGGTGGGCTGGGCTGAAACATTTGATTGGTAGGAGCAAAGGATCGTTACAAACATCAGACACCAAAACAGTTTTGTTCCCCTCATACAGTCTCCTTTCAGGAATTAAACATACATATAAACAACAGATCACAACTTATATTCATGCCTTCGGCAAAGTTGTGATTATAAATATATTAAATTATATTATTAAAATCAGTGCTGATTGTCTGCTAATCACATCAATACGTCAAGTGAAAATATCAGGGAAAATAGAAACCAAGCAGAGCCAGGCAATCATTCCGTCGTAAACCATGCCATTAGTATGCCTTGCAAGCCCGATGAAAATGTCTCAGCTAAACCCAAATTTTAGCAAAATTTGGGTTACCTTGTCCCCAGCGACCCAAAGGGTCGCGGGGATTGATGCCGGACAGGCGGATCCTGTCTCGGGACAAAGCTGGCCAAACTCTGGGTTAAAGCATAGCGCATGACAGAATGGCAAAGAAAAGAAATGTAGAATGCATAGAATGACAAGGGCAGATATGCACACAAAAGACTATTATTGTCTGCTGGCGGTAAGCAAAAAGACGGGGAATTCCTGAATGTTGTTGTCCGTAGAGGGCTTAAAAATAGTAGTAGCGGTTACATGTCGGATCTCGTTAAAACCGGCGACGGCGAACCAACTTTGCAACCTGGCGCGGTCAAAGCCGAAATGGAAAACGCCATCGTTATTTTCATGAAAACGTCCACCTTCCAGGTCCAGATCCGTCACCGCCACCCGGCCGCCCGGCAGGAGCGCCTGGTGGAATTTTCTGAGTAAACCGAGGACATCCTCCACATGATGCAAGGTCATGCTGCTTACGATGGCGTGATATTCGCCCGGCAAGACCAGCTCGCCCTGGGTATTTAATAACTCGGCCTGGACATTGCCGATATTCTGCGCCAGCAGCTTGGCGCGCAGGACCTGAAGCATGCCGGCCGAGGTGTCCACCCCCGTGACTGAACGGACCAAAGGCGCCAGGCGTAGCGTCACGAGGCCCGTACCGCAGCCGAAGTCCAGGACGTCCATCTCCGGTGTGAGCTCAACCTGCCGCAAGATGGCCTCGGTCACGGTCCCGGCCAAAGCGGTCCTGACCGGCGAGTCCCACGAGGCCGCTTCTTTGTCGAAATCCCGCTTGGGCATGCCTATTTCACACCTAACTTCTTTAATATCCACATCATCGGGCACCAGTTGGTGAAAGCGGATTGCAGCAGATTCGCGCCGATGAACGCCGTGAACCACAGCCACTGCGCGCTGACATAATAAGCCAGAAGCAGACTCACCAGCAAAAACGTGCCGGCTATTCCCCGTAGCATTCTTTCTATCATATTATCCTCCTTGAGTGGCGGCCTTCTGCCGCATTACCATGTAATAAATAACCGGGACGGCCGTGCGCGAAAGTATGGTCGAGGCGACCTCACCGGCGATCAAAGACAGCGCCAGCCCCTGGAAGATCGGGTCGAACAGGATCACCGACGCGCCCACCACCACCGCGGCCGCGGTCAAAAGCATTGGCCGGAAGCGCTTGGCCCCGGCGTCGATCACCGCCTCTTCCAGCGGCATCCCTTCTTTAAGGCGCAGTTCGATAAAATCGACCAGAATGATCGAATTGCGGACGACAATACCGGCGCCGGCGATCATACCGATCATGGACGTGGCGGTGAAGAAAGTCCCGGTCATCCAGTGCGCCGGCAGGATACCGATAAGCGTCAGCGGAATAGGCAGCATGATGATGAACGGCGTCTTGAAGGACTGGAACCAGCCTACCACCAGCGTGAAGATGAGGATCAGGACAATGCCGAAGGCGATCCCCAGATCGCGGAAGACCTCGAAGGTGATCTGCCACTCCCCGTCCCACTTGATGGTCCAGCGGTCGGCATTCTCCGGCTGGCCGTTAAAGAGCAGGTCCGGCCGGGTCTGCGCCGCCGGCTTAGGCTCCGGCAAGGACAGCTTTTCCAGGTCGTTATTCAAGTCCAGCATGGCGTAGACCGGGCTGTCGAAACGGCCCTGCACGTCGCCGATAATGTAGGAAACGCGCGCCAGGTTCTTGTGGTAGATGGTGAGGTCTTTCTTGGTCCGCTCCACCTTGACCAGGTCCGCCAGCGGGATGCGGTTGCCGAAACGGGACAGGACGGTCAGCTCCAGCACCGAATCCAGCCCCAGCCTTTTTTCCTTGGGCAAACGCAGGACAATATCCAAAGGCTCGTTCTCGCCGGGCAAATGCGCCAGGTCGGTCTTCTGTCCGGCCAGCGCGCCCGCGACCATCGCCGTCACCGAGTCCACCGCCACGCCGTTTAAGGAACACTTCTTTTGATCGACCTTAAGGCTGTCCAGCGTCTCCTCCCGGCCGACGTAACTGCCGATATCGGTCACGCCGGAGTTGGCCGTAAGCAGCGCCTCCACGTCGTTGGCCAGCTTACGCTCACCCTCGAGCGTCGGCCCGTAGACCTCGAGCACCAAAGTGGACAGGACCGGCGGACCCGGCGGCACTTCCGCCACCTGCACGTGCCCGCCGTATCTGCTCACGATCTCGTGCACACGCGGGCGGATGGAACTGGCGATGGCGTGGCTCTGGCGCTTGCGCTCATTCTTGCCGGCCAGGTTGACCTGCAGGTCGCCCTGCCAGGGCTGGGAACGCAGGAAATAATGCCGCACCAGGCCGTTAAAATTGTACGGCGCGCTCGTCCCGACGTAGGCCGTGATATTCTTCACCTCCGGCACCGTGCCGATGTGATCCGCCAGCTCCGCCAGCACCGCGCGCGTCTTCTCGAAAGGCGTGCCTTCCGGCATGTCCAGGACCACCTGGAACTCGTTCTTGTTGTCGAACGGCAGCATCTTGACCTTGACCAGCTTGGCCGGCACCAGCCAGACCGACAGCGCCAAAAGGATCAAAAGGACAATAATGAAACCGGTCCGCACCGGGGCTTTGTAGATAAGCGGCTTCATGTACGAGCGGTAGATCACCGTCAGAAGATCATCCTTCTCGCCCTCGGTGCCGGGGCCGTGCAGCTTGCCCTGCCGGGCGGCCGAACCCAGGATGCGGTACGCGGCCCAGGGTGTCGCCACAAAAGCCACCATCATGGAGAAGACCATGGCCAGGCTCGAGCCGATCGGTATAGGCCGCATGTACGGGCCCATCAGTCCGCTTACAAAAGCCATCGGCAGAATGGCCGCGATGACCGTCAGTGTCGCCAGGATAAGCGGGCTTTGCACTTCCTGAAAGGCCTCGATGGTGACGTCCAAAAGCTCGCGGCCCTTGTTCCTGGCCATGCGCAGGTGCCGGACGATGTTCTCGACCCCGACGATAGGATCGTCCACCAGAATACCGATGGAAAAGATCAGCGCGAAAAGCGTGATGCGGTTAAGCGTAAAGCCCAGGAAATAAAATCCGGCGAGCGTCAAAGACAAGGTCATGGGGATAGCCACTGCCACCACCCCGGATTCGCGCCAGCCCAAAGCCAGCGCCATCAGGATGGTCACGCCCAGGACCGCCAGCCCCATGTGGAACAAGAGCTCGTTCGACTTCTCGTCGGCGGTCTCGCCGTAATTGCGGGTCACGGTATATTCGACGCCGGCGGGGATGACGTTCCCGCGCAGGCCTTCCAGCTTCTTTATTATCTTCTGGCACAACCGGGAGGCGTTGGCGCCCTTGCGCTTGGATACCGACAAGGTCACCGCGGGCTGAGGAGCCTGCAAGGTCCCGGCGTTCTCTGCCGACGCCAGGCGGATGTCGACCATGGCCTCGTCCTCGTCGGCGCCGTCCACTACCCGCGCCACTTCCTTAAGATAAACCTCGGTGCCCTGGCTCACACCGATTACCAGGTTCTCCAGGTCAGCCTTTGAACGGAAGAACCCGTCGGTCTCAACGTTGACGATATCTTCCCCGCCCTCCAGGTGTCCGGCCGCGGCCTTCACGTTGGCCTGCCGGATCATCTGGCCTATTTCCAGCGGGTTAAGCATCCGGGCGCTAAGCTTCCCGGAGTCCAGATAAACATGGAACTGCCGGCGGCGGCCGCCGGTGATATTGGTCTCGGAAACATCGGGGATGGAATTGACGCTGTTCTGCACGTCGGCAACCACCTTGCGCACCGCCACCGGATCGGTCTGGCTGCCGGCAGCGCCGTGGAACGTGAGCGTCATTATCGGCACGTCGTCGATCGAGCGGATCTTGATGAGCGGCTGGGAGCCGCCCCGGGCCAAAAGGTCCAGGTTGGCGTACACCTTGGTGTAAAGCTTGATCAGGCTCTTCTCCACATCTTCGCCGACACGGAAACGCACCATGATGACCGCGCCTTCCGCCTGGATGGTGGAATAGATGTACTCCACACCGGCTATTTCCCAAAGCTTGCGCTCGCCTACGTTGACGATACGCCGCTCCACTTCCTCGGCGGTCGCACCCGGATAGGCGACAAAGATGTCGAACATCGGCACCGCGATCTGCGGCTCCTCTTCCCGCGGCAGGTTGAAGACCGCCACCAGCCCCAGAAAGATCGAGAAACCGATGATAAGCGGCGTTACCTTGGACTTGACAAAAGCCCCGACGACGCGGGCGATAAAGCCTGGCGGATGTGCGCTCACTGTCCGGCTCCTTCCATCAAATTGTGCAGTTCCTGTTCGTTCAGCCGGCCGGTCAGAAAGAGCAGCCGCGCTTGCGAACGCTGAAGACCGCTTAAGGCCTGTTCGCTGGCCTCGGCGGCCATAAGCCAGGCCCGGCGTATCTCCATGAGATCAGCGATAGACTTGCGGCCCTCGTTGTAAAGCGGAAGGACGAGCGACACCGCCTGAGCGGCGTCCCCGGACATCCCTTTTAAGACGGACAGGTTGTCCTGCAAGGCCCCCTGCCGGGCCAGCTCGGAGCTGATATCGCCCCGGATAGCATCCTTAAGAACCTCGACGGAATGTTCCAGCCGTTCCTGGTTGGCCTGGGCTTCCTTAAGACGACCGGAACGCCCAGCATCAAAGATAGGCAACTCGGCCTTCAGCCCCACTGTGTAATTATTCCCGCCGGACGAACCCAGCCGGTCACGGTCCTGGTCAACGCTGCCGAAGGCGCCCACCTTGGGCAGCCGGGTGGCCTTTTCGCGGGAGGATCCCTCCTGGGCGGCCTGGATCCTATGCTGCAGCGCGATCATATCCGGCCGGCCGACCAGCGCGGTCTCCAACAGCCAGTTAGCGTCCTCTTTGGGGGCTGCCAATTCACTGCCGACCGCGGACAACTGCCATTGCCTCTCCAGCGGCTCACCCATCAGGATATTCAACAGCGCGTTCATGGCCTGACGGTTACGCTCAAGTTCGTTATGCATGCGCGAAAAATCCCCCGCCATGACCCGGGCGGCGTAATAATCCGCGCCCGGGACCATGCCCTTGTCTTTCAAAGTCTGGGCCTGCTTAAGGTCTTTCTCGGAGGCCAGGCGCACATCGTCGACGATCCGGGCAAGCTTCTCCAGGACCAGCGCGTTAAGATAAGCGTCCTGCGCCACCAGAAGCGCCTCCATGCGAGTGAACTCCTCTTCGGCCTCGGCAGCTTTAAGTCCGGCGCGGGCCTCCTTGGCCCGGCCAATGGTCTGCATGGCATCGAAAAGCGGCCATTCGGCGTGAACTCCGGCGGAAAGGTCCTGATGCCGGGAAGGCGTATTGAGACGCTTGAGATCAAAATCACCGGAAGTAAAACGCTCCTGGCGCAGCAGCATGCCGAAGACGTCGACCGGATCTTCACTTATACGGTATCCGGCGGAAAGTCCCACCGACGGCCAGAAACCGGAGCGCGCCTGCATCTGGCGGGCCAGCGCGACATCCACCGAACCGTGCGCGACTTTAAGCGCGGGATAATGCAACAGGACCTTTTGGGCGAAACTGTCCAAAGTCAAGGTAGCGGGGCCGGCTGCTTCGTCCGCGGCCCAGGACGCCGTCGTCAACCCGCCGAGCACAATAGCAAATATCAGGAAGAAGGACCGGACCGACATTGTTTACTCCTTCTTTCCCTTCAGGGATCTTTCCAGACTTTCGGCGACCTTTTCCACACAGCCCAGGCAGGACAGCTGGCGGGCAGAGCGTATCTCCCGGCAGTTGAGCGAACCGGCGTGGCGCAAAAGCTCATCCTCACATTCCTTAATAGAGCGCGGATCCGAGCCGGACAAAAGTACCCGAGCGGCGTGAAGAGCCCCGCAGACGCCCTCGGGCGCGCGGCCGCCGCCGCAATGCGACAGGTCGCCCACCTCGTCGGTACCGGCTAAAACCCGGTCCGCAAAGGCCCCCACGATGCTCTGGGCGCAGTTGAACCGCTGGTATCCCGGTTGTCCCAAATAATGCGCTCGGGCTTTTTCCAATGACATGTTCTGCTCCTGTGTTATTCAGACAATATCTTGATGATGGCCTCGACCTTGGGATTGACCACCCGGTAACAGGTCTTGACGCCTTCCTTGCGGATCTCGACGATCCCCCGGCTCTTTAGCACACCCAAATGTTGCGACACCGTGGACTGCGGCAGCCCCAGCTTCTGCACCATCTTGTCCACGTGGCACTCGCTCTTCAAAAGCCCCTGCACCATCCTTAAGCGCACCGGGTGCGCCAGGGCCTTTAGCAACTCGCTGTCGGCATCGTAATCGATCATTTCCATCTCCCTGTAATCGTATTATCGTAATTATACGATATATTCACACTTTGTCAACCAAAATTCCCGCTCCGTGCCTTAGCACCGACGAGATATTGCCCGGCCGGCCGCCCCGTCCCGCAAGGCCGGCCGCCAGCAGACCCGGCTACAAAAGCCCCTGCGCCCGAAAAACGCTTTCCACAATTGCCCGGGCGGCCTTCCCCATGGGAACCTCGCCGCCGGTAATATTGCAGGCAAAGACGTAGGTAGTACCGCCGTGTTCAAGAAAACCGACAAACCACCCCAGCGCCCACTTTCCATCGGCATCCACACCGGATCCGGTCTTGCCGTAGAGCACTCCCCGGTCGGTCTTAAGCACCTGCATGATGTCTTTAAGTGTAGCTACGTTGCCCGCGGCAAAAGGCAGTCGGCCGTCCAGTAGCTTGTTTAGCAGCGCCACCTGTTCATCCGCACTGATACGCACCGACTCCTGCCCCGCCCGGCTGAGCCAGAAGGTGTCTATGCCGGCGGAGATGTCTTTGGTCCCGTAACCGATCCGGTCCAGATACTGCTGCATCCGCCGGGGACCGATCTGCCGCGCCAGGCCCTGAAACGCCGGCACCGCCGACACCCGGAACGCCTCCCGCAAGCTCAGGTCCTGGTTCCAGCCGGCAATGTCGCGCCGGACGCCGTCCCACTTGTACCACGGGTTGTCGGGGCCGGGCAAAAGGCCGAGCTCGAGGCCGATGAGCGTATTGTAGATCTTGAAGGTCGAACAAGGCGACAGGCGCCGGGCGCTCAGCCCGGGGCCGGCGTTCACCACCTCGCCGGAAGCACGGTTGTAAATGACGAGCGCGGTCTCGTAGCGGCCAAAGACAGTGCGGTCGATCTCCCAGGCTTGCGCCACCGGGAGAAAAAGTAAAGTGCAAAGCAGAACCACGAAGGTTTTCATCGAATTTACTCCCGGGTTGGAATGGATCGCTCGTATGCCGCACGCGGCCGGAATGCAGGCAGCGTCGACACCGACCGACGGTCCGGCCGGACCGCCAGCCCGTGTTGACCGGATCAGGCCAGCGTCCGGAACTTCTCGCATATCATATCACGCACGCGACGAAATTCCGCCAGGACTGCCGGACTTTCCGGCGCCCCGTGCGGCGGGTCCGGGAACGGCCAGTGCATGACCGTGGTCCCGCCGGGAAATATCGGGCAGGACTCTTTGGCATTATCACACACCGTTATCACATAATCCATCTTCTGCCCTTTAAATTCTTCGACATGCTTGGAGCGGTGTCCGGAGATATCAATGCCTATCTCCTGCATCACCTTGATCGCCAGCGGATTTACCCTGGAAGGCTTCGTGCCGGCGCTGAAGACCTCGAAGTCGTCTCCCCGGAAATGCCGCAGGGCCCCCTCGGCCATCTGCGAACGGCAAGAATTGCCCGTACAAAGGACCAACACTTTCTTTTTCATGTTTACCTGCCTTGTGAACCAGACGTTGGAACCAGCTCTGCTTTCTTGCGAAAGCCCCGCGCCACATTGACCAGCAGCAGCATTACCGGCACCTCGATGAGAGGGCCGATGACCGTTGCAAAAGCCTGCATGGAATTGATGCCAAATATCGCCACCGCCACCGCGATGGCCAGCTCAAAATCATTGCTGGCGGCTGTAAAGGAAACAGCCGCGGCCTCGGCGTGAGTGGAGCGCAGCCTTCGCGAAAACCAGTAGGTCGCAAACCACATGACGATAAAATACACCGTCAACGGCACCGCGATCCGGACAACATCCAGAGGCAGACGGACGATATACCCGCCTTTAAGTGAAAACATCACAAAGATCGTAAAAAGCAGTGCCACGAGCGTCACCGGCCCCACCCGCGGAATATAAATACTTTCAAACCACGCGCGCCCATAGGCCTTGATCAGCGCATAACGGCTGACCACCCCCGCCCCGAACGGGATGCCAAGATAGATAAGGACCGTCCGGGCGGACTCGGCCATAGAAATATGGATATTGAGCCCCTGGGCGATGCCGAGGAAATTAAGAAGCAGCGTGATGAAAAGATAGATATACGGCGC
>JAAXVU010000028.1 GCA_013335325.1 Candidatus Omnitrophota bacterium
CGTAGTCGTTAAGGTGCACGAGCGCCCTGGAAGAAGGCGCTTCCGGACCGACCACTCGTTTGATGCCTACCCAGCCGGCGAGAGCCCGAGCATAGTTCATCAGAGTGCGGCGGGTTTCGCGGACTGTTCCGAAACGCCGGCAAAACTCATACCAGTCGGCCTGCCAGCGCGCGCCCGGCCCGCCCCGACGCCATTCCCGCCAGGCCGCCGGCCAGAAATCCGCTTCGTAACCCGCCAGGGCCTCGTCGCCGCCCGCCCCCGTCAGGACGACATGAAAACCGTCGGACTTTATCTTTCTAAGCATCCGGTGGTGTACGTAGTTCGCCGGGGTGTCGTACGGCTCCTCCATGACCCGCGCAAAACTTTCGGCGTCGCGCGGCAGGTCTTCCTCCAAACCGGACAAAACACGATGGTCCAGGTTGAACCGCCGGGCCAGCGCCCTGGCGTAGGGGGATTCATCCAGCCCCGGCACCTGTATGGTGTAGACGGTAAGCCGGCGGTCCAGCTGTTCGGCGGCGGCGGCCACTACCGACGAGCTGTCCAGCCCGCCGGAAAGCTCGAAAGCCAGCGGCACGTCGGCCCTTAACCGGAGCCTGACCGCGTCGACGAGGGTGGAACGCACCTGCCGCACGGCTTCCTCAAAACCCAGTTCCTTCTCCTGCCAGGGCTTTTCCGGTAAAGTCCAGAAAGTCCGGACATCCGAACCCAGGATCGCCGCTTCCCCGCCTTGAGGAAATGTGACGGCCGTAGCCGGCGGCAGGGACCGGACCTGCCGGTACATGGTAGTGCCGTCGTGGTCCTTAAGGCCAGTGTCCAGATAACCGCGCACCGAGTCGCGGTCCAGCTCGTATCCGCCGGGCTCGACCGCCAGAAGTGGGGCGATCAGACTGGAAAAGTAGACCCCGCGCGCGGTCTCGCGATAATAAAAAGGCGCCACGCCCAGCCGGTCGCGCGAAAGCACGACCGAATTGTCCGTCGCATCGTAAAGAGCCGCTGCCCAGAAACCATTCAACTTCGGCCACAGCCCGTGTTTCCAGAGCCGCCAGCCTTCCGCCAGGACCTCGGTGTCGGAGGACGTCCGGCAAGGCACGCCCTGCGCTTCCAGCAACTGTCTTAACTCGAGGTAGTTGTAGATCTCGCCGTTGAAGATGAGCCAACAGGCACCGTCGCGGCTGCGGAAAGGCTGGTGGGCCGCCGGCGAAAGGTCGATGATGGAATAACGCGTGTGGAAAAGCGCGACGTCGTGCCGGGGCACAGGCGGCTCCAACTTTCCGCCGGAGGCGACAAGCGCCTGGTGCGTGCGGCCTGAGACGATCGCCCGCACTTCCCGACGAGAACGGTAAACCAGGATGCCGCCCTCGTCGTCCGGACCGCGCCGACGGATGCCCTGCCAGAGCCTCGAAAGTGTATCCGCCTCACAAGCCTGTGGCGACTTCAGAATGTAACCCGTGATCCCGCACATAACCGACCTAATGCTCTCTTTTTTCGTGTAAAGTCCGGCGTAAAATTATTCCGGTTCGGAGTCCCGGCGGAACGACCTCACCCACGCCAGCAGCGGCTTGGGTACAAGCGACAGGGCCAAAAGCCGCCAGATTGGCCAATGCCACGGCCAGAGCATAAGCGAAATGACAGCCCGCCAGAATGCCCGCCACCTGTTGCCGGAGAAATAATATCTCTCGCCGGTCAGAAAGAAATGTTTCCAGGCCGGTATGAAGGAACGCCGTGCCCTGGCGATCGCGTCCTGGATCTTCTCACTGCCGTGCTCAAGCGTCAGGCTGCCAGGATGCAGGCGGTGGAAATAAAGCGGTTCCGCTATCCGCTTCATGCGAAAGCGCGCCCGCACGCGCAGCCAGTATTCGTATTCCTCGGCGAGAAAAGGCTCGGCGCGGTAGTCCCCCACCGTCTCGTAAACCTTGCGCCGGTAGAGAAAACAGTGCCCGACGTAGTTGTCGCGGTCGAGCCCTTGCGGGTCTTCCACCCGGGCGGCGTTGAGGACATGCCCGCTTTCGTCCACCATCCAGTAATGTGAATACACAAAATCCACATCTGCAGAAGCGTCCAGTTCCGCGACCAGCCGGCCCACAGCCTCCGGCGCGTAATAATCATCGTCGGAAGACCAGGTCAGATAATCGCCCCGGGACCGGGCGAAGCCGGCGTTCAGGCAGGCCACCGAACCGCCCCGCACGGGCCGACGGATGTATACCACCCGCGGGTCCTGGCAGGAACGCACATAATCGAAAGTATCGTCGTCGGAGGCGTCGTCCACGACCAGAACCTCGATGTTCCGGTAAGTCTGCTGTAGGCAGCTTTCCAGAGCCTGCTTAAGCATGACGCGCCGGTTACGGGTGGGCATTACAATACTTATCAGCTTGTCCATTAACGACCTTTCATCCGGCGCGACACCCGCCGCCAGAGATCTGCAAGATACAGTTCCACGTCACCGAATCTCCCGCGGCGGAACGCGCCTTTGGAGTTCATCTCCAGCACCTGACGGTAACACTCCGCCTCGTACGCCTGTGTCCGTTCCAGTGACAAATGCTCGACGCTTTCACGCGCACCGGCCCTAAGTGTGCGGACGACATTCTCCTCCTCGCAGGCAAAACGGATGCGTTTGGCCAGTACTTCATCGTTCTCGGGATCATCCACCAGAAGCGCGGCCCCGTCGGGTCCAACCCCCAGACCGGTCGCAGCGGCCAAAGTGGTCACGACCGGCGACCCGCAGGCCAGGGCCTCCAAAAGCACGTTGCACATGGCTTCCGAGCGGCTGGGGTGACAGACACAGTCGGCCCAGTTGTAGAATCTGACCAGATCGGCCTGCGGCACGGCGGGCAGAAAGACGCAGCGCCCCTCCACTCCCGCTTCCCGCGCCAAAGCCTCGTAAGGCGCGGCATCCCCTTGTCCGACGGATACGAGCCCGTAGTCCGGCCCCAGGCGGGCCAGGGCCCTCACGAGCGACTCGATATTCTTCTCCGGCGATTTGCGTCCGACCTGCAACAGTTTGCGCCGCCAGGGAAAACGCGCACAGAGTTCTCCGGTCTCTCCGGCAGCCAGCGGGCGCATGAGCGCGGTATCGACGCCGTTGGGGACAACGAACATCCGCTCCGGGTCGATGCCGAACATGACCATCTCCGAACGCAGCTCCTGCGAGACTACAAAGACCGCGTCGGCGAAGCGTACCGCCGGGCGGATCCGGTCCGGACGCTTGTCGTGCAAGGACACCACGACCGGCACACCCGCTCTCCGGTGGAAGACCGCCATCTCTGCCGGGGTAGTCCCGCCGTAGGCGCGCACGATGTCCGCGCCTTCCTCTTTCAGCCGCGCGGGCAGCTCGACGTCTCTGGTCGGCACCACGCGCATCCCGGCCACCTCCCGGACAGCGTCCTCGAACGGCGAAAGGAAGACCACTTTCTCGAAGAAGGACTGCGGATTGTAATAGCCGGCCAGGCGTTCAGAGAGGCCCTTGTCGGCCAGGTCATCCAGGGTGTTACCGGGGACCACTGCCAGACGCGTCACGGGGACACCTCCAGCTGCCACTCCGCCGGGAGTTTCAAAAGTCCGCGGGCGTTCGGGGCGCGGCCCACCAGGAAAGTCCAGGCGAAATGCCTCACGTCCAGAGGATAACAGGCCTCGCCTTCCCCGATGATGACCGAGACGTAGTAGGTGTCGGTCGGCAAATCCAGCCTGGGCAGCCTCAAGCGCACCGTCCCTTCGCCGGGAAGGAGCGCCGGGAAGTGCACGCCTTCGTAGGCGCTGTTGGCGGCGTAGACCAGGCCCGCGTCGTTGTAGAAATTTATCGAGAAAAACGGCGACTCGACCCGCTCTAGGACGCGGAAACGCAGCTCGGCCAGGAAGCCCGCACCGGAGTCCAGCCCGTCCACCCGCCTGCCGTCGGCGGCGCACAGCCCAAGGTCCAGTATCTCCATCCGTCGTCCGGAGGATGCGCCCGCTGCGCCATTGGCGGCGGACAGCTGTCCGGCCGAAGCCGGTCGGCGGGCGGCCTTGTCCTTGAGCCCGTCCTGGATGTAGCGCGAGATCATCTCCTCGCTGGGGCCGAAAGCCTGCGGCCGGCCGTTACGCAGGTACAGGCAGCGCTCGGTGCGCTCGCGGATGACGTATTCGTTGTGCGAGACCAGGACCACGGTCGCGCCCTGCGTGCGGATCTCCTTCATCTTCTGGTAGCACTTGATGGAAAAGTCGCGGTCGCCCACGGCCAGGACCTCGTCGACAAGCAGGATGTCGGGGGCGCTGTGCACGGCCACCGCGAAGCCCAGCCGGACGTACATGCCCGAGGAATAATGCCGAACCGGCGCATCCAGAAAGTCGCCGATGTCGGCGAAGTCGACGATCGCCTGGAACCGGCGGTCGATCTCTGTCTTTTTCATGCCCAGGATGGCGCCGTTCACGTAGATGTTCTCGCGCCCCGTGAGCATGGGATGGAACCCCGCGCCCACGTGGATGAGCCCGCCCACCTTGCCGGTGATCTCGATCGAACCGCGGTCGGGCATGAAGATGCCGTTAAGCATGCGAAGAAGTGTCGTCTTCCCTGAGCCGTTAGGGCCGATGATGCCTAAGGCCTCGCCGCGTCTAAGCTCGAAAGAGACGTTGTCCACGGCCCAGAACTCGCCCGGGCGCAGACGTTCCGGCGCGTCGCCCAGCCCCAGCGACCCGGCGACGATGTCGCGCGCGCCGTAGAGCATCATCTGGCGAAGCGACTTGCTGAACTTCTTGCCGGCATTATTGACCCTGATCACTGTAGACATTGCATTCTCAACCTTTATGACCTCGGCAGCTCCGGGAGCTGACTAGGTTCGTGCCGCTTAGAAATGCGCCGGCAGCTCCGGGAGCTGCGGCGGTTCGTGGCGCCGGCGCTTGGCGACCATGTCAGATCCGCTCCGGCACCTTGGTCGAAACCAGGTGAAATATCCGCCAGGCGCACAGAAAGACCAGCAGCGATCCCGCCGATGCCAGCCCGAAGTCCAGCGGATGCCTGAGCGCCCCGTAGATGAAAAGATCGCGCGACGCCTCCACCAGCGCGGTCAAAGGGTTTAGACGGAACAGCCATTCCCGCGCGCCGTCCGCCGGGTATAAAACCGGCGTCAGGAACATGAGGAAAGTCAAAAGGACCCCGACCGCCTGGGCCGTGTCGCGAAAGACCGCGTTGGCCAGAGAGAGAAAAAGTCCCAGGCCCAGCGTCAGCAGAATGAGCGGCACGAGCGTAAACGGCACCAGAAGCGCCCCTGCCGGCGGCAGGAAACCGTAGTAAACGCAGGCCGCTGCGATGAGCGCCGTCTTTACGAGGAGTTCGAACACAGCCTGCCCAATGGCCGCAAGGACCAAAACCTCGCGCGGGAAGTTCACCCGGGCGATCATGTCACCGGCCTCCACCAGGGCACTGCAGGAAGAAACGAGCCCGGTCGAGAAAAGCTGGAACACGGTCAGACCGGCCAGCGCGAACAAGGGGTACGGTACGTCCGTTGGGCCGATGACCAGCACCCCCGCCCGGTTAAGCAGCACAAAGGTGCCCACGGCCAAGAGCGGCACAAGCAAGGCCCAGAAGAACCCCAACAGCGCCTGTTTGTAGCGCGCCTTGAGGTTGCGCAAAAAAAGCCGCGCCGCCAGTTCCCGCGCCCCCCAAAGCTCACGGCACATGAGCGGCCAGGCGCCGAGCCCCAGCCGGGCGATGCGGTTGGGCTCGTAGCGCACCGATGACAGGGACACGCACTTTGAATTGGCCGGTTCGGCCGCACTCAAGCACGCCCCACTTTTATCAGCCGCCGGAGTCTCAGGTCGCATCGGTCCCGCCCTTTCCCGGCCCGCCGCCGGAGTCGCGTAACAGCATGTCGATATTCCTCCGCCGTCCGGCCAAAGCCGGCTCAGGCGGCTCGTTGACCGCCTCCAGGCCCTCCGCGATCCTGGGCCAGGCCAGGATCATCGCGGCCATGAACCAGTACGGCTCCATGACGCGGATGAGAATAAAAGTATTCGCCGTCAGCGCGTGCACCAGTATCCCGACGTTGCCGGCCAGAAACCCCAAAGCCAGCCCGCGCACCACATCGTCGTCGGCCGTGCGGTAGATGCGCGCCACGCTGCGGTGTAGCATCCAGATCACCATGGCAAAAGCCAGGAACCCCGCCGCGCCGGTCTCGACGAGATTGTTGACGTACTGGCTGTCCAGGAAGGCCTTGGCCGTGAGCCCGTAGCCGAAGAAAGGCTGCTCGCGCCAGTAGTCCACCGCGCTCCACCAGTCCCACCAGCGGGCCGAGGCCGACGGGTCGAGCTGGTACCCCAAGAACTTGACCGGCGTGATGTCCGCCTGCGGACGGGCGTTGAAAGTGTACATGACCCGGTCCTTTACCGAGTCCGGCAGAAAGAACGCGCCCAGCAGCACCAAGACGCAGGCCGCCATGATCAGCGTCCCCCGCCGCCTCGAGCGGTTGTAGACGATGAGCGCCAGGAACGCCGGCGCACTGGCGACGTAGCTCGCACGCGACAGCGTGTGCATGAACGGCCAAAAGGTAAAAAAGATTATCCCCGCCATGAGCAGCCGGAGCCGCCACGAGCGCAGGTGGCAGAACAGACCCGCCGCGACACACATCATGAGCACCTGGTAGCCGCCCAGGGTGTTGGGTTCGCCCTTGGTCCCCTCGAACGGCGCGGAGACCCGGTCCACGTGGCCGATCTGGCTGGCGGCGAAAACGTTCACCACCATGAAAGTGAGGAAGAAGGCCACCAGGTACATCCGGTAATGCTCCTTGCGGTAGGTCGCCGAGCTGACGATGAAAAAGATGATGAAATACTCCAGATACTTGAGCACGTAGAAAGACGCCTTGGTGGGATTGACCTGTCCGGCGATGATGCCCTGCGAGGTCGCGACTAGGAAACAGGCGCAGTAAATGGCGATCCACAGGTTCAGCGGCGTCCGGGGAAAGACCTCCATCCCCTTGCGGACAGCCGAACGCGCGCACCAGGCCATGCCCATGACTATGATGAGGATGTCCTCGATGCGGATGACGATCTCGCGCTTGGGCACGGAACCGATGGACACCTCCGGCGACAAAAGCATGGCAATAATAAGAAAGATGAGCGCCACATCGGCCTTGAGGAAAGTGACGACGAACATGACCGTGGCGACAAGAAGCAAAAGCGGCATCTGCCCCGGCGTGGTCACGATCATCTTGCCCAGGAACAGGCCGATCAGGATAACCGCCGCAAAGGCAAGCAGGGCCCCGACCATGCCCAGATCGGCCTGGCCAGTGAATGTCTTGCGGCATTGTGTCAGGAATTTTGCTTGAACCATTGCGCCGGCGAAAACGGTGGCTTGGGCTTTGTCTCGACGTATTCACGGAAATGATAGGCCGACGCCCCGACCTGTTCTTCCGCCCTGATCTGGTTGAGGATGATGCCCAGGATCTTCGTGTTGGCATGCTCCAGCCGGGACTTCGCCATCCTGAGCACGTCCTTGGAAGTCTTGCCGACCTTGTAGACCAATACCACGCCGTCGACACGGCTGCCGATGGTCATGGCGTCCGGCACCGGCAGCACCGGCGAACAGTCCAGAAGGACGATGTCGAATTCCTGCTTGAGCTCGGCGATGAACGCGTCGAAGGCGGCGGAGTTCAGTATCTCGGAAATATTGTCGATGGGATGCCCGGCCGTGATGACGCGCAGGTTGTCGAGCCCCGGCATCTTCAGGACCTTGTCCACCTCCAGCCCGCCGGCCAGGATATCGGTCGGCCCCTTGACGGCGTCCTTCCAGGACGTCTTGCCGAGCAGGATGTCGGTCACGCCGGGTTCCCGCCGTAAGCCCAGACGCTTGAACAACGTGGGCCGGCGGAGGTTGCATTCCACCAGAACGGTCTTCTTGCCCATCTGTGCCATGGAAATGGCGACGTTGGCGATGACCGTGGACTTCCCTTCCTGCTGCTCGGAACTGGAGAACAGGATCGCCTTGCGGCTGATGTGGTCGCCGTGTTTCATGACCTGCAGAAGGTTGCTGCGCAAGATCTTGAAACTCTGCGCCAGCCAGGAACGCGGCTCGTAAAAGGTCACCAGGTTGTCGATCCTGGGGACCTCCTTCTCCGCGCCGTCCTCGGAAATGATGAGCGTTTCATCCGACCACATCGTCGGGATGATGCCCAGGACGGAAATGCCCAGCTTGCTTTCCACGTCCGAGATGGTCGACACGGTGTTGTCCATGCTCTCTTGCAGGAACCCCACCATGACGCCCAGGACCAGCCCGGCGATGATGCTGACCAATAAATTGAGCCGGGACCGGGGCGCGATCGGCTCGTGTGCGGCGGTGGCCGGCGAGACGATCGAGACCGCCTGGTCGTCCGTGCTGGCCAAAGACAGCTTGGTCTCTTCCCGGTTGGACAAAAGCGCGTTGTAGGCGTTCATGATCCGCTCCTGCTCCCTAGACAGCTTGACGTAATCGCGCTGGTTGGAAGAGAGCGACCCTTCGTCGCTGTAATACTTGTTGATGATGCGGTACAATACCTCCCGCCGGCTCTCCAGGAAGATCTTCTTCAGGACCAGCGCCAGGTCGGCCTCGGCGTCGGCGTCAAAGACCTGCTGGCTGTGGGCCTTGATCATCTGCACCATGCGGGTCTTGATGCCGGAAATGACGCCGTCCTTCTCCAGGACCAGCGGGTGCTTCTCGGTGTAGTCAATCAGAAGAAGCAGCCGCTCGAATTCCAGCTGCTGCAGACGGCGCTTGAGTCCGGTGAAGATGAAATCGTCGGTCAGTTTCTCTGGCGACATGAACCTGAGCGTGCCGGCAGCCTTTCTTTCCTCGATCATCCGCGATATACCGGCCAGTTCCTCGTCGGTCGCCAGCATCCGCCCCTCGAAGTCGAACGTCCGCTCCACTGTCATGCGGTCCAGGGCGGCCTTGACATCGGGCGTGACCTCGAAGACTTTCTCGTCCTGCTTGAACTTGAGCAAACGCGCCTCGGAATCCTCCAGCTGCTTGCGGTACTCCGCCAGCTGGCCGTCGACGTAGGTCAGGACCGATTCCAGCTGCTTCTGCTTGCCGTGGGTGTTCTCCGAAATGTAGACGTCGGCCACCGCGCTCACCAAAAGCTGGGCTTGTTCCGGACTGCCGGCCGTGGCGTGGATGGCGATGATGGTGGTGTCCGGGATCTGCTCCACGCGTATCCGGCTCTGGTACTCCAGGGCCATGGCGTGCATGGCCTGCGTGCGGCGTTCGGGGTCGACCGGCAATACCTCCACCTTCTCGACCACCTTGGTCAGGACGTTCAGGCTCTTAAAAAGCCTGAGCTCGGTCCCCAGGTCCTGGTCCTTGGAAGACATCTCACTGCGGGCCTTCAGATCAGCACCCAGCGGGATGGAACGCTCCACCTTGAGCTCTATGGACGCCTCGTAGACCGCAGGCTGCAGACGGGTAAAGACCGCCGTGGACACGACCACCGCGGCGAAGATGGCCAGGACGGTCAGGCGGCGCTTCTTGATGATGCGCCAGTATTCCGAAAGCGGTACTTCGTAATTTTGTTCCATCGTCTTCCTTGCCGGCCGGTCAGCCGACGCGCGCCCCGCGCGTCAGTGACCCCAGTTCCACTGGTTGTTCCCGGTGATCGGCGCGTTGCCGCCCAGACCATACCAGGTCATAAGATGCCCGTACATGGTGTTCCAGAACTTCTCCAGGTTGCTGATGAACGTCGTCGGTACGTAAATGAAATCTCCCGGTTTGACGGCGATATCGTCCGTGCGGTCGCCGCGGGCGATCATCTTCTTCAGGTTGAGCTTGAGGATCACCGGCTTCTCCACCGGTCCGCGGATGACGATGACGCTGGCCAGCTCGGCGGTCTGCTTGAGGAAACTGCCCGCCGAAAGGATCGCCTCCATGACCGACATCTTGCTCGTCATGCTGTAAATACCCGGCGCCCCCACCGCCCCGAATATCATCACCCGTCCGTCGGTGTTGATGGCGATGACGACCTTGGGCTCGCGGATGTATTCCTTCATCATGAGGTCGATGCTCTCCCGGGCCTGCCGGCGGTTCAGCCCCGCCACCTTGACCGGGCCTACCAGCGGCATGAAGACCTCGCCGGCCTGGGAGACCTTGTAGGCGGCGCGGTTGGTCTGGTCCCGGTCCCGGAACGCTATCGAGAGCGTGTCGCCCTGGGTTATAAAATAGTTGACGTCCTCGTTGTCGGAGATGATCTGCAGCTGACCGGCGATCTGCTGGCTTTCATTGGCGTAAGGGTTGACCGGGGTCGCGCCCGTTGGCGCCGCAAAGTCGGGGTTCCGTTCCAGCACGCGCTTGCCGTATTCGTCGCGCTGCAGCTTGCGCATGTCGTCGGCCAGAGGGGCCTGGGCCCGCGCCAGACCGGGCATGTATGCCGCTGTCAGGACCGCCGCCAGGAACCAGCACCAATATTGTCGCCGCATCCTAAACATCATCGAGCTCCACCTGCCCACGGGGCTTTAGAAAATACAGTATCTCTTTTTCCTTCTCCGGTTCCACCACGCCGCTGATGTAGACGAAATCCTGCCGGGCCAGGTCGATGACCTGATTCCCTTCTTCTATCTCGCGGTTCTCGTTGATCAGGACCCGCACCACTGCCCGCGTGGGCGAACCGTAGTTGCTGCCGGTCACCAGGGCCAGCTCGCCGCTGTTCAGATAAACCAGCGTGCCGACGGGATAGATCGACATGAAGTCGATAAAGCGCTTGACCACCGTGTCGTCGAAAAGGACGTCCTTCTTCTTGATGATGATCTTCATGGCCTCGTAGGGGCTGTAGGGCGAACGGAAGATACGCGGATGGGTCAGGGCCTCGAAAGTGTCGCAGACCGCGATGATCTTGGCCCACAGGTGTATCTCCGCCCCCGGGATGCCGCGGGGATACCCCTGGCCGTTCTCCCGCTCGTGCACGTCGAGCACGGCGGAGGCGATCTTCTCGGCAAATATCGGGCGCACCATTTCCGAGGAACGCATGGGGTGCTGCTTTATGTCCTCGATCTCTTGGGCAGTCAGCTGCTGGCCCTTGCGGGCTATCCCCTCGAAATGCGCCATGCCCAGATCGTGGGCGAAAGCCGAGATCCCCAGATCCAGCATCTCGCGGCGTTCGTAGCCCAAGCTGCGGGCGAACCCGACGGTAAGTATTACGTCGTTCACGATGTGGGCGGTCAGGTAATTCTTCCGCGAGAAGGAATAAAACAAAAGCAATAGCTCGTTGAACGGTTCGGCCTCGAAGGCGTCCGCCACCTGACCGATCGTCTCCTCCACCTTGTCCCGGTGGATGACCCCGCCCAGTGCCAGACAGACCATGGCGTGCAGGTTGCGGTACAGTGCGTGGAACCTTTCCAGCCGCTCCCGTATGGCCCGGGCCTCTGCGGCGGCTTCCGCGACGGACGGTTTACGGCGGTAAGGATTCGTGCCGGTCAAAGGCGCATCCATCTGGGCCGACGGAAGCGGTGACAGCTCGGGTTCGGGCGCCGGTGACGCGACATAGTCGCGATCGGAAGCTCCGACCGCCTTCTTCCAGTTCTTTTTCAGGATATTGATAATACGCACCATTTACGATTCCTCTGCCCGACGCGCCGGGCCAATCCTCCCGGCGACCGGATCTAGTACGAGGCCGTGCCGGTCGTTGACCGGGCCTCGCTCATTTCGAACACGCGCTGGATAAGCTGCTCGTCGACCGCGTTACGGTTCTCCGAAAAACCCACCAGGAGGGCGGTGTCGGCCAGTCCGTTCACCACCCGGGGTATGCCGGAGGAATACTTGAAGATCAGCCTCTTGGCCCCAGGATCAAATATCTCACGCTGCGCACCGGCCACGCGCAGACGGTGGTCGATGTACTGGTTACAATCCTTCTCGTCGAGCGGGTTCAGGTGATACTCGATGATGAGCCGCTGTTTTAGCTGCGGCAGGCCCTTCAGCCGCGAGTGCAGCTCCGGCTGGCCGATGAGGACCAGCGTCAGAAGAAAGCGGTTGTTCTGCTGAAAGTTCAAAAGCAGCCTGAGCTCCTCAAAAGTCTCCAGGTCTTCGATGGCCTGGGCCTCGTCTATGACGATCACCGTCTCCCGCTGGTTCTCCAGGTTCCGGTATATCATCTCGTTAAAGATGTGCAAGAGCTCACCCTTCGACTTGTAGTCGTGCCGGTCGCCGCCCAGCTGGTAGATTATCTCGACGAGCAATTCCTTGGCGGAAAAACGCGGGTTGGTGATGAGCGCCACCTCGTAACGCGCCGCCCCGACCAGTTCGTTCAGAAAGACCCGGCTCAAGACCGTCTTGCCGCAGCCGTAGCCACCGGTCAGCAGCATCGCCCCCTTGGCGTCGCGGACCGTGTACATCAGCCGGAGCAAGGCTTCCTCGTGCGCCTTGGAATAATACACATACTTCGGGTCCGGCGTCAGTTCGAACGGTCTTTCGTAGAGGTTCCAGTGCTGGGTGTACATATTATTTCTTCGTCTCCCGCATTTCCTGGATGACTTTCCTTAAAAGCGGCGAACGGATCCCCGACGTATCTATCGTCACGGCTTCCAGGTTGCCCATCTGGCGCGCCCCCGCCCCTGGCGGCACTCTCGGTGCAGGCGCAGCTATGACCTCCGCAGCTCCCGGAGCTGCCGAGGTCTGCTCGGGTTCGGCCGCCACCGGCCGCTCCGGCCGGGCTTTCGGCAGTTCCTGACCAGGCGCATGGCGGATCATCCCTCCGGACAAAGCCTTCTCTTCGGGCTTGACCAGAACATTATCCCCTGACGTCTTAGGCGGGACCGGCGCCGCGATAAAATTATTCTCCTGGGAACGCAGGATGGCCTTCACCATCTTGCGGAAATGCCAGAAGGCGTTAAGGAGCATGAGAGCAAAAGCCAGGCAGACCACCAGGAACAGGCCCAAAAACAGCTTGGGCGTCAGGAAGCCTTTCAGCATGTCCCACTCGCCCGGGATATACCCTTCCGCCGCCACGATCCAGCCCTTGGCGTCCAGATACACATACCGGATGACGTAGCGGCCGTCCTTGGTCCAGGCCTGGTCGCGTTCGGGATAATAGATCCAGCCGTCCCGGCGCTTCTGCATCTCGTAGACCAGCTTAAGCTCGTATTCTTCCCACAACTTCTCCCCTTCGTCCGCACGCGGCAGCCGCGGCAGGATGTATTTGCCGTCGCGGTTCAGCATGAAGAAAGAATATTCGCCTATGTCGCCGCGCCGGGGGATCTCGCCGGTGTGCATGGCCTGCTGGGCGAACATGAGCACGGCCTGTTCGATCTTGTTAAGCTGCCAACGCATTGCGTTCTTGACAAAGAGCACGCTGGTCAGCCCGACGAAGGCCAGCATGATCACGCTTAAGATCACGCTCTGCGCGGCCAGAAAAGTAACGGTCTTGACACGGATACTGTTACGGGCCATCCTCACCTCTTGTTTTCCCTGAGTTCATGTCCGACGCGCATGAGCAGGAATATCACCACAAAAATAAGCAGTGCATGGATGAAAAGGATGGAAACCCCCAGCGGGTTACGCAATTTCTCCAGCACCAGCACGTTCAGCCCCAGGATGATACAGACCAGATAAATGAAGAACACCGCCCGCACGTCGCTAAAGCCCATGCTCATGAGCCGATGGTGGAAATGGTCCTTGGCGGTGTAATCCAGCCACTGCTGGACAGTGCGGACCTTGCCGTTCTTGACCCGGGCGATCGTGATGTAGATCATGTCGAATATCAGCACCCCCAGGATCACGGTCGGGATCCCCAAGGCAACGATAAAACCGTCGTTGGACCAGCCGCCGTAAAGGGCGATACACGCCAGCAAAAAACCCAGAAAGGTACTGCCGCCGTCCCCGAGATAGATCTTGGCCGGCTTGAAATTCCAAATGAGAAAGCCCAGACAACAACCGGCGGTCAGGGCCGCCACCAGGGCCACGTCCAGCTGCCTCAGGTAGACCGCCATAAGAAAGAAGAACACGGCGGAGATGCAACTTATGCCGGACGCCAGGCCATCCAACCCGTCGGCAAAATTCAGCGCGTTGACGATCCCCAGTATCCAGACGAGCGTGATCACTACCGCGATCGCCTGTCCCCACCAGGTCCGGGGCATGAACGAAACAATGAGCCCCGACCACATCACGATACCGGACGCCAGCAGCTGCCCCACCAGACGGATGCGAGACGAAAGCGGCCTTATGTCATCCACTATCCCCATGACCGCAATGATGGTGCCGCCGATAAGGACCGCCGTAAACTCCCTGGTCCAGGGCAGATTCAACAAGGCAACCAGCCAGAACCCCAGCAATATCCCCAAGCCGCCTAAGCGCGGTACCGGACTAGTGTGCATCTTGCGTTCATTCGGGATATCCAGAATATTAAAACGGAAAGCGATAAAGATCATGAGCGGGGTAAGAATAGCCACTGCAAATATGGCCAGCAGGAAAGGCTGCAGAAAACCGGCCATGGTGCCCCAAAGATGTTGATACGCAGCGATCATACGTCGGAGGTCTCCGTCATGTAGAAGGACCCGGTCCTGATGCGTCCGGACCGGGAATCAAGCATATTTTGACGCTGCCAAGCCAATAGTCAAGAATAGAAGCATTAATTTATACAGAAATAAATAATATTAATAAAGGCAGGAAATAGAAATGCCCGGGGTCATTGCAGCGCAAATAACCCCGGGCATTGTGGACTTTATTTAATCAATTCCATCGCGCCTTGCAGCTCGTCCTTCACAGCCTTCAGGTTCTGGGCCTTGGCATCCGTCTTTTGCCGGACCTCATCCAGCGCCGCTTCCCTGGCATGCAACGCTGCTTCCAACTCGCCTACCCGGGTTTTAAGCGCTGCTGATTCGGCAGTGACGGCATCTTTGGCCGCTGTCAGACTGGCCACCGAAGACCGCAGACCCTGAGCCTGGGCATCACGCTCGGCCAGACGTTTGTTAAACTCGGCCACCTGCGATTCCAGCTCTGCGACCTTGCTCTCCAGCGACTTACTCTTTGTCTCCAGGCCGGCCTGATCGGTCTTCTGGCTGCGGAGCTGTGCCAGTTCGGCCTCAGCCGCTTCCTTGTCCTGCCGCGCCAGGTCCGCGTCCCTGGACAGCGAGTCTGCCTTAATCCCGGCCTGCGACAAGGACAGCTCATTCTCCTTCAACTTCATCTGCGCCTCTTGCAGTTGCTGCTCGAGCTTAGCCTGCTGGTCGCTTAGACCCGCACGCATTTCGGCCATCTTGGCCGCGCCATCAGCGTCCTTGGTCTTGAGCAGCTCCGAAAGCTTGCGGATGGCGGCGGACATTCCGTCCTTCTCCTTCTGCAAGTCCGTGATCTGCTGTATCAACTGGCCTTCCCGGGTCCGGGCCTCCGACATGGAGTTGGACTGCAACTCGGACTGGGTGCGCTCTTCCTTAAGTTGTGTGTTCAGCGCGGCCAGCTTCTCCTCGTAGGATGCCTTGAGGACCTGGACGGAACTGTCTCCTGACGAGCGGACCCCGGCCAGCTCGGACTTGAGCGCAGCCAGCTCCTTCTCCAGCGGAGCCTTGACCTCGGCCAGTTTCCGGTCCATGCCTTCCGACAAGCTGCGGTTACGGCTATCCAGAGCGGCCAATTGCGCCGCTGTGGACCGGTGTTCCTCGTCGGCCAGAAGCAGCCTTTGGGCAAAGTCATTACGTTCCTTGGTCAGGCGGTCCAGTTCGGACTGCTTGTCCTTCAGTGCCGCCTCCTTGCCCGCCAGGTTCTGCTGCAACGTCTGCAGATTGGCCTGCAGCGGAGCACGCGTCTCTTCGACCCGCTTGGCCACGGAATCCTGCAAGTTCTTCAAAGCCACGCCGGTCTCGGCATAAAGTTTATCCAGCGCTGCCTTGTCCTGCTGTAAAGCCGCCAGCTTGTTCGACAGATCAGCGTTCCGGGCGGTGAGAGTCTCGGCCGCCTTAGACCGTTCGTCGAGAGACGAGGCCTGGGTGCCGACCTGACTGTTCAACCGGGCCAACTGCTCTTTCAGCGGCGATGTTTCACGGGCCAGACGGTCCGACCAACTGCGTTCCTGCTCCGCCAGCTTTCCGTTCAACGCAGACACCTGCGCTTTGAGGGTCTGGCGCTCGCTGTCAGCGGCTGTCATGCTTTTCAGCAATTCATCCCGCTTGGCAACAGCTTCCCGCTGAAGATTCTCCTGCTGCTTGTACTGCTCCTGGGCGTTACGCACCTCGTTCTCCAGGTCAGCGATCCGCTTCTGCAGAGGATCGCGCACCTGCGTAATCCGCTCCTGCCCGGAGGCAGTGGTCTGCTCCAGTGATTTCTGCAACTCGGCCACCCGGTTTTCCAGTGCGGCCCGCGTCTGTTTTTCACTGCTCAAGGCTGTATCGACGTTAGCTTTATCCGACTGCAGGCGGGCCAAATCGGCCTCTCTGCCCTGCAGACGCGCAGCCGAATCCGCGGCAAGTTTCTGGGCGGCGTCGAGCTTCTGCTGTAAGGAGGCTTGCGCCTGGGTCATCTTCTCGGCGACAGCTGCATCCCTGGAAACCAGCTCGTTCTTCAGCGTCGCTACTTGCTCTTCCAGCGGCTTCTTGGCCTTGGCGATCTGCTCGGGAAGCGAAGCTTCCTGCGACTTCAGCTTCTCTTTCAAAGAAGCGATCTGCTCTTCCAGCGGTTTACGCGCAGCCACGATCTGCTCAGGCGCCAAGGCTATCTGTGCCTTCAGTTTGTCGCTCACTGCCGCCAGCTGCTCTTCCAATGGCTTCTTGGCGGACGCTACCTGATCCGGCACCGACGCTGCCTGAGCCTTCAACTTCTCATTCAAAGCAGCGATCTGTTCTTCCAACGGCTTCTTGGCGGACGCTACCTGGTCCGGCACCGACGCTGCCTGAGCCTTCAACTTCTCATTCAAAGCAGCGATCTGTTCTTCCAATGATTTACGCGCCAATGCCAACTTCGTCGGCAGATCTGCCTCCTGCTCCTGCAGCTTGCTGGTAAGCAAGGCAACTTGCTCTTCCAACGGTTTCTTGGCTGACGCCACCTGATCCGGCACCGACGCTGCCTGGGCCTTCAGCTTATCGTTCAACGAAGCGATCTGCTCTTCTAGCGGCTTCTTCGCTGCAGCTACCTGCATATTCAGTTTATCGTTCAGCGCAGATGCCTGCTCAGACATCGCCGCTGTCTGGGCTTTCAGCTTCTCATTCAAAGAAACGATCTGTTCTTCCAGTGGCTTCCTGGCTGACGCCACCTGATCCGGCACCAAAGCTGCCTGGGCCTTCAGCTTCTCGTTCAAAGAAGCGATCTGTTCTTCCAACGGCTTCTTGGCTGCAGCTACCTGCATATTCAGCTTATCGTTCATTGCAGATGCCTGCTCAGATATCGCCGCTGTCTGGGCTTTCAGCTTCTCATTCAAAGAAACGATCTGTTCTTCCAGTGGCTTCCTGGCTGACG
>JAAXVU010000029.1 GCA_013335325.1 Candidatus Omnitrophota bacterium
ACCCTGCAGGGCCTCACCGCTCATCTTAAGCAATATACGCTTGTAAACAGGAATTTCTCTGGTCACGGCAATCCTCAATACGATTTATTCACCAACTTTGTATCGAACAAAGCGTCCGACGACAATATTCTCACCTATCTTCGCTACCAGCTCGTTGAGCAAGTCCTGGATGCTCTTGGAAGCATCCTTAACAAAAGCCTGCTCCAGAAGCACTGCTGCCTTAATAAAAGCGTCCTTGTCCGCCTCCGCCTCAAGCACTGCAGCTGGCACATCATCTTTTCGCACATACTTGGGAGACATGGCTGCAATATGCATGGCCAGATCCTTGGAGAAGGCAATAAACGCCTCATTGCGAGCTACGAAATCAGTCTCGCAGTTGATCTCGACGATAACTCCGATCTTGTTGCCATGATGGATATACGCCTCTACACGTCCTTCATGGGCCACCCGCGACGCTTTCTTAAGAGCCATTTGCAGGCCCTTTTCACGCAAAAGCGCCTTGGCTTTCTCTATATCTCCTTTGGCCTCAGCCAAAGCTTTCTTGCAATCGATGATACCGCAATTGGTCTGTTCCCGAAGTTCCTTAATAGCATCCAATGACATCTGATTACTCCCTTTCCAAACTTTTCTTGGGCTTCTTCAAATCCTTATCGCCATCCTTTTTTACCACCGCTTCAAATTCGTCTAACTCCTCGGACAAGCTTTCCTTTATCACATCAGGGATGACTTCGGCCAACGGTACATCGGTTGGCGCTGCCGCTGCCGTAGCAGCCTGAGCAATAGCCGCCCTGGCCTCACTGGCTCCGGGCTTGTCGGTACCAGCAAATTCCTTGCGTCCTTCGATAATACTGTCGACGACCATAGAAGTGAGTAGCCGTATAGACTTTACTGCGTCGTCATTGGCCGGGATGGGATGAGCGATCGGGTCCGGGTCGCTGTTGGTATCGATCATGGCCACGATCGGGATCTTGAGACGAATAGCCTCTTTCACCGCGATCTCTTCATTCTTGACGTCCACCACGAACATTACGTCTGGCGACTGCGTCATCTCGCGGATACCGCCCAAATCATTGAGCAAGCGCTCCTTTTCCTTATTAAGCAACGAGACTTCCTTCTTTGTCAACTTTGCGAAAGTACCGTCCTTTTCCATCCGCTCGATGTCCTGCAACTTGCGGATGGATTTCTTCACGGTCTCAAAATTCGTCAGCAATCCGCCCATCCAGCGGTTGTTCACGTAGAACATGCCGCAACGGCTGGCTTCCTCGCGTATGACATCCTGAGCCTGCTTCTTCGTGCCCACAAAAAGAAAACGCCCGCCTTTCGCAGCAGCGTCACGTACGAAATCGCGGGCCAGGTTCAAGCAATCAGCGGTCTTTTCAAGATCGATAATGTAAATCCCGCCGCGGTCGCCGAAGATGAACTTCTTCATCTTGGGATTCCATCGTCTGGTTTGGTGACCAAAATGCACACCGGCTTCCAGAAGCTTCTTTACTAACTCCATTGACATATATACTCCTTTATTACTCCCTGCCGTATGGACTTTAAGAAGTGAAGGCAGAAAGATTTGCTCCGGCATCGCACCGGATGGAATCCCGCGGCGGCCTCACTTCATTCCGCTGCCGCTGGTCCCGTTAGACTTAGCTCACCGGCCCTATGCCAGGAAGCTACCTGCAGAACAGCCACGATTCGATCACTGTGACTGTTCAACCATCTCCCGAGCATCCGGGAAAAAGTTGGCGCTAGTATATCCGAAGGATTTTTAAAATGCAATAAATTAATTCAAGGTTTACGCATATTCGGGCGGGTTAACAGCTGAGGGTTGATCCGCATATGTTTTGACATCCGATATCCTTTCCGGATGATGTTTTACCACCTCGCCTTTGACCAAATATATCACATCTTCGGCGATATTCGTAGCATGGTCGCAGATCCGCTCCAAGTGACGGGCCACCAATAGTAATGGTACTGCCCGCGGGGCTACAGATCCGTCCTTAACAATATATTCCTGAATCAGCTCATTCTGGATCAGACGTTTCAACCGGTCCGCCTCGGAATCCATCAATATCACCTTCTTGGCCAGCTCGCTATCTTTAACTATAAAAGAATCTATAGAAGTCTTGACCATTGTCTGTGCCAGGACCGCCAGTTTGGGTATATCCACCAATGGCTTGAGGAGCGGACTGCCAGACAATTCCAAGACACGTTGGGCGATGTCTACTGCCAGATCGGCGATACGTTCCAGCTCCGAGTTAAGACGCATCGCCGTGGCGATAAAACGGAGATCCTTGGCCATAGGTTGATGGCGGGCTATCAAGTCCAGACACCTCTCATCCAGCACAAGCTCTAGAGCGTCGATACGTGCATCATGCTCGATTACGGCCTGCGCCAGCCTGGCATCCTGTTCCCGCAAGGCCTCGACAGAACGGGCGATCGCTTCTTCCGCGAACGCGTCCATCTTCAGAAGATCGCTGTGCAGGTCCTGCAACTCCTCTTCGAAATGTTTGCTCATAAGCCTCCTCCTACTTCATTTAACGGGCCAAACGCAAGGTCAGGCCAACATAGAGACAGCTGTCTGCCTTGCCGCCAGCCTAGCCGAACCTGCCTGTTATGTAATCTTCAGTGCGCTTGTCCTTGGGGGATGTAAACATCGTCTCTGTACGGTCGAACTCGATCAATTCTCCCATCAGGAAGAAACCAGTATAATCTGAAACCCGGGCTGCCTGCTGCATATTATGCGTCACGATAACGATCGTGTAATCTTTTTCCAACTCCAGGATTAGATCCTCGATCTTCTTGGTCGAAATGGGATCCAGGCTGGCGCACGGCTCGTCGAAAAGGATCACTTCCGGCTCGATCGCCAGGCAACGCGCGATACAAAGCCGCTGCTGCTGTCCGCCGGACATGCCCAGCGCACTATCGTGCAGGCGGTTCTTGACCTCATCCCAGAGTGCCGCTTTCTTGAGCGATTCAACCACCCGCTCTTCGACGAGACGCTTGTCCTTCACGCCGTTGATCGACAATCCGTAAGCGATATTGTCAAAAATGCTTTTAGGAAACGGATTTGGTTTCTGGAAGACCATTCCCACGCGCTTGCGGAGTTCTACCGCGTCCACTTCCGGCGACAGAATATTACGTTCATCCAGCATGACTTCACCACTTATGCGGGCGCTCGGCACCAGCTCATGCATACGGTTCAGTATCCGGATAAAAGTAGACTTGCCGCAACCCGACGGTCCGATGATCGCGGTGACAGAGTTGTTAAAAATATCCAGGTTGATGCCTTTCAGGGCATGCTGTTTCCCGTAATAAAAATTCACGTCCCGTGCCTGCATCCGGACAATCTTATCCATGCACGATCCCTCTCTTCCGCAGTCGATACCGAATAATGATCGCCACCAGGTTCATTAAGAATATCAGCACGATCAATACCAGAGCTGTGCCGTACGCAATAGGCCGCACCAGGGCGATGTTGTGGTGCTGCGTGGACATGATGTACAAATGATACGGAAGCGCCATGAACTGGCTGAAGATCGAATTTGGTATGTCCGGCAGAAAGAATGCCGCGCCAGTAAACAGGATCGGAGCTGTCTCACCGGCGGCCCGGGACAGTCCCAGGATAGTGCCGGTCAGCATCCCGGGCACGGAATATGGCAGCACATTACTTCGTATCGCCTGCCACTTGGTCGCCCCCAATGCCAGAGCACCTTCACGATAGGCGCGCGGGACAGTCTTCAAGGCCTCTTCACTGGAGGTGATCGTCAGTGGCAAGGTCATCAGCCCCAGTGTGCATCCAGCCGCCAGGATCGAAGTCCCGAAGTGGCAAGCCTCCACAAACAGCGCCACCCCGAAAAGCCCGTATACTATCGACGGCACGCCGGACAAATTCCGGATGGACAGCCGGATAAACCGGGTCAGGACATTGTCTTTGGCGTATTCGTTCAGATATATGGCACAGCCCATGCCAAGCGGAACCGACAACACGGCGGTGATCACCGCCACAAAGAACGTCCCCACGATCGCCGGGAAGATGCCGCCCTTGGTCATACCGTCGACCGGCGGCTGGGTCAGGAATTCCCAGGATATGCTCCCCCAGCCTTTGGAGATAATATCGTAAAAGATGACCACGATAATTAGCGCCACGCAAAGCATGCACAGTCGCAATAGTAGAAAACCCAGGAACTCTTTTAACGTAGCAGCTTTGATCTTCATAACTGTGCCCGCGTGTGCTTGTGAAACACGATATCTGAAATAACATTAATGATGAATGTGATGATGAACAAGATCAACCCGACCGCGAATAACATATAAAAATGCGTCGTGTAATAGGCCACTTCACCCAGTTCAATGGCAATAGTGGAAGTCATTGTCTTTACCGGACCCAGAAAACTATTGGGAAACGCGGCGGCATTACCGGTGGCCATCAGGACCGTCATAGTCTCGCCTATGGCGCGCCCCATCCCCAGCATGCAGGCGGCCAGGATGCCCGACGCCGCAGCCGGGATCTTCACCCGCACCACGGTCTGCCACTTGTTTGCACCCAAAGCCAGCGAGGCTTCCTCGTAAGCGCGGGGTACGCTGGCCAGGGCATCTTCAGACAAGCTGATAATAGTAGGAAGCGCCATCACCGCCAGCAGGATCGAACCATTCAGGGCGTTTAGCCCATTGCGGGCCCCAGTAAGATGCGTAATGAAGGGGCCCACCAGCACTATGCCCAGAAATCCGACCACCACGGAAGGGATCCCCGCCAAAATTTCGACCAAAGGCTTGACTATCTCCCGCACCCGCGGCCTAGCCACGTCGGACATATAGGCTGCAGTACCAATACCCAGCGGTATCGCCACTATCAATGCACCGACCGTCACCATCAGGGAACTTACCAACATCGGCAGTAACCCGTAGGTCGGCTTGTCATACGCATCCGGATTCCATATAGGAGAAATGACGAAATCCTTGAGGCTAACCTCCCGGAAAGCGGGCAGGGCGTTCTTCAGAAGCAAAATAAAGATCCCGCCCAGGATCAAGATCACCAGGATCCCGTTCAGGAGAAAGAACCATTCGATCAACTTTTCCTTGAGCTGTCTTTTCA
This sequence comes from Candidatus Omnitrophota bacterium, assembly GCA_013335325.1. Taxonomy (GTDB): domain Bacteria; phylum Omnitrophota; class Gorgyraeia; order Zapsychrales; family Fredricksoniimonadaceae; genus JAAXVU01. The sequence continues at coordinate 5,087 of JAAXVU010000029.1, forward strand.
TTGTCATAATTCTAATAAAGGGCAGGCCCGAAAGTTGACCTGCCCTTTTTAGTTTGCACTGTAGCCACTAAAGTCCGAACTTGGCGTTCGCCTCTTTATACTCCGCCGATATCGGATAAAAACCCTCTTCCTCGACTATCCTCTGACCTTGTTCCGATAACTCAAACGACAGGAAGTCTTTGATAGCTCCCGTTGGAGTACCATTCACATACTGATACAACGGCCGGGCGATCGGATACTGACCGGCTTCCACTGCGGCCTTGTCCAGCGGGCTCTTGTAGGATCCGTTCTGGCCCATCGCCACATCCAGGATAGTGACCCCGGAAGCGTTCTTGGCGTACCCTACGCCGATATAACCTATGCCTGAAGGATCAGCCTTGACCGCCTCGACTATCTGGGAGTTCCCGTTCATGGTGTTCATCTTGGAAGAATATTCGCCCTTCAGCACCATCTCGCGGAAGAAACCGTAAGTCCCGGAATTGGACTGGCGACCATAAAGATTGATCGGCATATTGCTGCCGCCTACCTCCGACCAATTCTGGATCTCGCCGCGAAAGATCTTCCCTATCTGGTCCATGGTCAGTTTGTTTAATGGATTACTGCCATTGACAACCACGCTCAGCCCGTCGATCGCGATAACGATACGGCTGGGAGCAACCCCGCTGGAAGTTGCGCTCTCGACCTCCTTGGCGTTGATCGCCCGGGAAGAATTGGCAATGGCGCATTTCTTGTTGATGAGCGCCGCGATACCGGTACCGGAACCTCCGCCGGTCACTGATATCTTGGCCCCCGCATTCTGCTGCATGTAGACCTCGGCCTCTTTCTGGACAAGGTTGATGATTGTGTCTGACCCTTTGACCTGCAGCATATCGGCCGACGCTGCCGTTGCCAGCAGCCCCACACCGGCCACCGCCATGCCTAATTTAATAACTGATCTCATACTTTCTCCTTTTTATATTGTCCATACCAATTAACTTGCGCTAGAACGCCTTCTTCTGATCAGCTTAGTCACCCGATCATCCTTAGCCTGAAATTCCGCCTCCGGGCCCGATAACAAGTCCCGCACCCGGTTACGTACGCTCCAGCTATACGGCATATAGGAAGGTTCCGGCCTCTGTTGCTTATAGTCTAGTAATCGGATAAACATAAGCTTTCCTTTCTTACCTGTGACTACTTAGAACTTCAGGTTCCAATCCACCTGCACCACCTGTTGCGGACTATAGGTTTCACCAACCCGGGTCAACGACTCGGAGCGATAATAATCCAGCGCCAGGCTGGTGTTCTTGCCCAAACCGTATTCCAGTAGCGCCTCATAACTTCTCATATTGGTCTTGCCGTTATAACGATCCGAATCCGGGAAGATATCCAGAAAGGCATCGCGCCCCAACCGGTCGTAACTTAACTTGGCCTGCCACTGCCCCCAGTCACCCACCTTCTCATTACCGAATTTGACGCCGTAGTCGAAGCCGCTGCCGCCGGCGACGCTACCCGGCAGGCTCAGGTTCTTGACATAATCCGCAAAGATCGAGAAATACGGCACTAATCCACCCAGGGGATTCTGGATACCTAATTCCAGACTGGGATTGATCGAATTGTAATTATATTTGTAATTGCTGCCGTTAAGCGAGTTGGTAGACTGCTTGGTGAACTTGGGCCGCTCCTGGATCTGCTGGAAGTTGTAGTACGCCAGAGCTCCCTGCAGCTTGATGCCATCCGCCACTTCCCAGGCCAGTCCCGGCTGAACCGCCAGCAGCCAAGGCTCGGACATTTTGGCTGTGCGCTGCTCGTTCATGACGAAGATAGAACTATTCAAGAACACATCCACGCCGGAAGCGAGGTTCCCGTTCAACTGGACGGCGCCGCCTTCCGGGTTCAAGTCCGTATCCCACAACATATCGTTCGGCTGCCAGAGCGGATTCTTGAACTTACCGCCGGTCAAAGTCACACCGTTAAAAGGCGTGAACTGCCCAAAGGCATAATCCAGCGTCACATCCTTGAAAGAACCCGGATCGTTCGCATTGGAAGCAGAGGAATCTGTTCCGAAGCTGACATTGGTAGAGCGCGGGTCACTGAGCTTACCGGTGGCGATGCCGATGCCGACCTTCATCTGGTCGTTCGGCTTGGTCTCTACGCCCAAACGCATGCGGATCCTGGTGCGGTTATCATTAGCCGAGCCTTTATCCTGCGCCAGTTCCTGCCGGAGACGAAAATCACCTTTCAGCTTGGTGGTCTGCACCCAGGTCGGGATCGCGTCATTAGTGCCCTTGGCGTTCTGCCTGGCCACATCCTGCTTGGTCTCATCCATCAATATCTGGGCCTCGTTAGGCGTCAAGACGCCTTTGTCGACTAATTTCTGAACAAGGAGATCTACCTCTCCTGCGGCCGCCACACCGGCGGTAACCCCCAGCACGGCCAGCCCAACAACCATAATAGTTCCGAGTTTCTTCAACATCACTGCCTCCTTTGGCTTGAACTTGTTTTCAGTTGTCGATACAAGAATAAAGGAAGCGTGTGGCAGTCAAATGACAGCGGTGTGAACTTGGCGTGAACTATCAATTATTCAGGCTATCTGGTTCAGGCGAGAGGGACGGTAAAGGAGAATTGTGAACCGCGGCCAGGCGTGGATATGACAGAAACCTCTCCGCCGTGGGCGTGAACAATATGTTTGACAATGGAAAGACCCAGGCCGGTGCCACCCAGTTCACGCGAACGGGCCTTGTCGACCCGGTAGAAACGTTCAAAGATCCTGGGCAGATCCGCTTCGGGGATCCCAACACCGGTGTCCTCGACTTCAACGCAAACTTTATTCTCCTGTTGCAAGGCCCGGACCCGTACCTCTCCACCATCGGGCGTGTATTTGACGGCGTTGTCCAGCAGGTTCAAGATGACCTGGGAGATCCGCGCTTCGTCAGCGTTGAGTTTAGGCAGACTGTCCGGTATCTCCACCGTGATCCTAAGCGACTTGCGAGCCGCCAGGCTTTCCAGTATCCCCAGGCAACGCTCGACTATCGGACGCAGTTCCACCGGCATGAAGACCATCGGCATCTTGCCAGATTCGATCCTGGCCAGGTCCAGAAGGTCGTTAATAAGGCTGGCCAGCCGGTCGCTGTTGTCCCGAATGACACCGACGAACTCCCGGGCGTGGTCTTTGTCCTCCAGAGCGCCGTCCAAAAGAGTCTCGGCGTAACCTTTGATGCTAGCCACCGGAGTGCGCAGCTCATGCGAAACGTTGGCGACGAAATCCTGCCGGATCTTCTCCAGCCGACGCAGCTCGCTTATGTCGTGCATCACCAGCACTGCCCCGTCGAAACGTCCGGCACGGTGGATAGCCACGGCGTTGACCTTGCAGGTGCGGCCTTCCGGCGCTGGCAATGTGATCTCCTCACTAACCATAACATCTTTACCGGACAAAAGGCGACTGACTATATCCAATACCGCCACATTACGGATGACTTCCGCCGGCCTCCGGCCTTCGGTCGGCATGTCCACCAAGAAAGTCTTCCGCAGGGACGGATTCATCAAAAGGATCTCGCCTTTTTCACTAACGACCATGACGCCTTCGGACATGCTGGACAGAACGGCATCCAGCTTCTCACCTTCCCGCCGAAGACGGCCGAGCATAGATTCTATTTCGTCTGACATGTGCGTTACGGCTCCGGCCAGTTCACCGATCTCGTCGCGCGAAACGACTGACGGCTTACGGGAGAAGTCGCCCCGGGCCATGGCCTGGGCTATCTCCGCCATCTCGCACAAGGGACGCGAGACAAAACCAGCCAGGACAAAAGTCAGCACCAGGCTCAATAATAGCACCAGACCCATGGCGAACAGGACCATCTTAAGGAAGCTCCGTTCAAAAAGTTCAACCTCGGTCAAAGGCAACGCCAGACGCAGCACGCCGGCCGGACGTTCCCCGCCGAAAGGCATCGCCGCATATAGGAGATATTTCCTGAGGGTATAACTGTAGCGCCGGCTTTTGCCAAAGCCTTTGCCGATAGCGTCGCGCACCTCCGGGCGGTCAGCGTGATTCTCCACCCGGGACAACGCCAAAGCGTCCAGTTCGGAATCGCCGGTCACTTTGCCATTCAAGTCAATGATAGTTACCCGCATCCCCAGGCTAAGGCCTATCCGGCCGGCCAAAGCCGAGGCATCCGGCAGACCGGCGCGGTCACGTATGTGTGTTTCCAGCAAATCCCGGCCCAGCAGCAACTCTCGCCGGATACTGGCTTCCAGGTTGGCATCCAGATATGTACGCAGATGAGTGGATAGATAGAGAATGCCGGTCAAGAGACCGATGATGGTAGCCGAACCGAAAACCGCGGTAAGCTTCCAGGAAAGCCTAATCTTCATCTTCTTCCTCACGGAAACGATAACCCACCCCCACCAGAGTCTCGATCAGCTTGCCGGCAGTACCGAGCTTCTCGCGCAAACGCTTGATGTGAGTATCGACGGTGCGTGTGCTGACCTCCGTATGGATATCCCAAATATCGGCCAGAAGCGTCTCGCGCGTCTGTACGCGCCCTTGCCGGCGAAACAACAGCACCAATAGCTCAAACTCCCGCGGCGCCAGCTCCACAGCACGCCCGTCTACCGTCACCCGATGTCCTGGAACGTCTACCACCAAGGCTCCGGCAGCCAATATATCCTTCTCGCCTTCGCAGGGCTGGCCACGACGCAAGACAGCCTTGATCCGCAAAACAAGCTCGCGCGGACTGAAAGGCTTAACCACGTAATCGTCTGCGCCCAGCTCCAGTCCGACGATGCGGTCGACTTCCTCTCCACGAGCGGTCACCAGGATCACCGGGATATGCCTGAGCTTGTCATCCTGGCGCACCACCCGGCAGACCTCCAGGCCATCCATACCCGGCATCATTATATCCAGCACTACCAGGTCGACCGGCCGCTTGAGAAGCGCACTTATAGCATCTTCTCCGGAGACAGCGACTTCACAGGCGAAACCAGCCTTCTCCAGGTTGTAGCGGACCAGCCGCGCAATGTCCTTATCATCCTCGACGATAAGTATCTTCTTCATAAAGTTGGATTCTCCCGACGGACAAAAATCTGCGTCAAACGACTTCACTCCAGTCCATACACTTTTTCAATCATGCCATAACAGTGTATCAGGCGCGTGCCAGTGCCGTGAACTTACTGTGAACTTTTTACAACAGCACAGCGATCCTTAGCCCGGATGATCAGCCGGAGCCCGCTGTCGTAACGGAAATAGCTCCAAGTCCAGTTGACCAGCGCCACCAGCCGGTTCCGAAACCCGACCAAAGTCATTAGATGCAACGCCGCCCACAAAAACCAAGCCAGCGGTCCCTGGAACTTACCGAAAGACAGGTCAGCCACTGCCTCATGCCTGCCTACAGTAGCCATCACGCCCATGTCCCGGTAAACAAATGATTTCAATTCAGAGTTGCCTTTTAATAACCGCGCCAGGTTGACGGCCAGCAGCTTCGCCTGCTGTATTGCCACCGGGGCCAACATCGGGTGACCATGCGGTGTATCTTCAGTCACAACTGCCGCCACATCGCCTATGGCAAAAATATTAGAACAGCCGGCTACGCGACTGAAACTGTCCGTCCTGATCCGACCTGCCGACAACACCTCCGGCGGCAAACCAGGCAAAACAGCACCGGTCACTCCGGCCGTCCAGATAACGTTTGAGGTCACAAGAGACTTGCCATCGGCGAAAACTATCATCTGCCCATCGTAAGACCGCACCCTACTGCCTAGCCAGACGTCGACACCGTGCTTGCGTAAGAACTGCTCGGCACTCCGGGAAGCCGCGGGTGACATCGTCTTGAGCAGCCGGCTTTCCATGTCGACCAGATATATCATCATCTTGGTGAGGTCCAACTCGGGATGGTCGTGCGGCAAGACCACTTTCTTTAGTTCCCCCAGCGCCCCGGCCAGCTCCACTCCCGTGGGCCCGCCGCCGATAATGACGAAAGTCATCAGGCTGTCACGTCGGACCAGGTCGGTCGTTAACACCGCGCGCTCAAAGTTCTCCAGTATGATGTTGCGCAGCTCCACCGCCTCCGGCACGGTCTTCATACTTAGGGCACGCTCCTCGAAATCGCTCAGCCCGAAATAGGCACTCTTGGCCCCCGTAGCTATCACCAGATGATCATAGGCTATCTCTCCGATCGACGTAACTACGCAGCGGTCCGCTGCCCGTACTTCCAGGACTTCTGCCATGCGGAAAATAAAATTCTTCTGACTCCGAAATATCTCGCGGATCGGATAGGTAATGGAATCGGGCTCCAGACCGGCAGTAGCCACCTGATATAAAAGAGGCTGAAAGGTATGGTAATTGTTCTTGTCAACCAACACGACCTGGACCGGCTGAGCTTTGAGCGCCTTGGCCAATTCCAGGCCGGCAAACCCAGCGCCGACAATAACCACGCGTGGGTTAGCGCTAACCGGGATATTTACGGACATGGCTGCCTCCTTGCTGGACTCAATGTTAACAAATTCCCATGATCTAGGCGACACTTTCCTGCTTTTCCGCTCCTTGCTTAACGCCGCTCCCCTCGTAAATACTGAGGGCGGTTTGACTTTTACAGCCTGCTTTGTTATCCTGAATGCACTTTAGCAGAACAAAATATTATCCAGCCTCAGGAATCCAGCTTGCTGGACACAGGACATCCATGGACAAATTGAAAGTAGCCGTTATTGGCGTCGGACATCTGGGGTCACGCCACCTCAAAGTCTATCACCAGCTCAGACACAGCGTAGATATCATCGGCATATGCGACGTTGACGCGGACAAGGGACAAAAGGCCGCCCGCGAATTTCAGACCCGCTTTTTCTCCGACTACCGCGAGCTTGCCAGCCTGGTGCAGGCGGTCAATATCTGCACCCCCACGGTCAGCCACTGCGAGACAGGACTATTCTTTCTGGGCAACAAGATCCACACCTTCATCGAAAAACCCATTGCCATGAACATCGCGGAAGCCGACCGTCTGGTTGATGCGGCCCGCGCCAGCGGAGTACAATTGCAGGTCGGACATATCGAGCGCTTCAACAGCGCTTTCCAGGCCATCAAAGACGTGGCCCACAACCCGCTATTTGTGGAATGCCACCGGCTGAACCATTTCCCCGCCCGTTCCCTGGACATCGGCGTGACCATGGATCTCATGATCCATGACATCGACATAGTCCAGGGGCTCATTGATTCACCGCTTGCCGAGATCCGCGCGATCGGCACCGGCGTACTAACCGACAAGGACGACATCGCCAATGCCCGTCTGGCCTTTGCCAACAAGACCGTCTGCAACCTGACCGCCAGCCGCATATCGCCGGAGGTCATGCGCAAAATACGCATCTTCACCAAGGACGCCTACATCTCACTCGACTATGTAAAGCAAGAGGCCTTCATTTACCGCAAACAGGACGGAAAAATTCACCGTTCGTCGCTGCCTATTGAGAAGGAAGAACCTCTCAAAAAAGAGCTGGAACATTTCATCCGTTGCGCACGTGAGAACTCCAAACCGCTCGTCTCTGGTCTGGAAGGCCGCGAGGCGCTTAGGACCGCGCTGGCCATACAGGACATCATCTGGAAGGAACACCTGGGCAAATAACAGACAAGACAGCCGGCTGTTCAATCTTATGGAAAGAATCTATCCCAAAATAATGCTGGTCTGCGGTGAAGAATCCGGCGACATGCGAGCAGCCGCACTGGTAAATGCTATAAAAGCAGAGATACCCGGCGCCTCCTTCTCCGGTATCGGCGGCGAACGTTGCCGCCAGGCCGGAGTCGACCTAATCGCTGACATTTCTCACCTGTCGGTCATTGGCTTTACCGAAGTCATCCGTCACTACGACCGCATTAAGCGCGTCTTCGATCTGGCAGTCAACCATGCGCGCCGTGAACATCCCGACGCGGTCATTCTCGTAGATTACCCCGGCTTCAACCTGCGCCTGGCCAAACAGCTGAAGCCTCTCGGTATCCGCATCATCTATTATGTCAGCCCGCAGGTCTGGGCCTGGAAGGCCTCACGGGTCAAGTTGATCAAAAAGATCGTAGACCGCATGATAGTGCTGTTCCCATTCGAGAAAGATTTCTACGCCCGTTACGGATACGAGGCAGACTTCGTCGGGCATCCGCTGGTGGACGAAGTCCGGGCTGATATAAGCGCGGCTCAGTTCCGCCAGAAGATAGGGTTTGAGGAAAAAGACCGTATCATCGGACTGCTGCCAGGTTCCCGCGAACGAGAGATAGCCCGGCATCTTCCCGCCATGCTTAAGGCCGCTGAGCTCATCCGGCAAGAAAAGCCTAAAACACAATTTCTGCTTTTACGATCCAAGAACCTGCCGGATGCAACATTTTCCTTGTACCTACAGTCCTGGAAAAATACTCCGGACTCCCGCCTGGTCGTTACCGACAACTATTACAACGCACTGAACGCCTGCGACGCTTGCATAGTCTCTTCCGGCACTGCCACCCTGGAAACAGCGCTAATGGAGAAACCAATGGTGGTGGTCTACCGGACATCCTGGCCGACCTATTCCATCGCTAAACTTGTCATCAAGATACCCTATATTGCGCTGGCGAACATCGTGGCCGGAAAAAAGGTAGCAGATGAATTGCTGCAGCAAAACGCCTCACCGGATAAGATAGCCGCTGCGATGCTACCTTTTCTGCGCGACCAGGAGCGCCTCAAGACCGCAGCGCGTGAACTGCGGGCCGTGCGCGCCAAACTGGGAGCGACGGGCGCCAGCCAGCGAGCGGCCAAAGTCGTCATCAGCGAACTAGCTCGCTGATCCCTGCATAATAATATTAACCACCTGATCCGGCCCGACAGACCGGAACATCTTTCTAAGATCTAAAAAAAGAATTCTTTAACCGATTCCCAGAAAGTGGCGGGCGTGTAACGTCCAATATAACGGTCGGCGCCGGCCTCCAGGCATTCGTTCTTGATCTGGCGCAACTGTTCAATACCTTCCGCATTGCCAATATCTTCAGAAGAGAACTTTGTGTACACTACGATCTTGGAGTCCCGCATGCGCGCAAAGACCTTAAGCGCACGAACCAATTCCGCAGGAGCAATATCTCCCTTAAGCAGGATATCTACCAGGATCACGCGTGGGGTCAACACAAGACAGTTGTGAATAAAATCAATTGGATCCAGGCTTTTGCCGACAACCAGCATCTGCTCGGTCAGTATCCTGCTCATGTCATTGACCATGGCCTCGTTGGAACCAAGGATCAAGACCTGGTTGTTCTTGCGCCCCAAGGCAGCCTTGGCCAGTACGGTCTCGACCTTGAAAAGGAGCTTGTCCGGATCAAGCGGCTTAGGCAAGAAGTGCTCAACACCCAAGGTCTGGAATGATTCACGGAATATCCGACTGTCAGTAATAATAACTATCGGTATATCTGCCAGTCGCGGAGTCTTTTTAATCTCTTTGTAGAGATCCACGCCGTCCATGACCGGCATGACCACGTCGGTGATCAATATGTCTATCGGTCTAGCGTTAATGATATCCCAAGCTTCCTTGCCATTACGCGCTATATCAACTATATACCCGCGCTCTTCCAACTTATTCCTGGCCAGAGCCACCACCGTAGGCTCATCGTCAGCAATCAACACTCTTTTCCCCATCGCTTGCGCCCCTTTCTTATCACACTAGTGCCAACAGGCAATCTGACTACAAAGAGAAATACCCGCCTTCTAAAAAATTATTCTAGGACAGGATACCTTTGCCGCATCCTTTTTTTAAGATTTCTCAAGAAAGTGTGAACTCGGTCGTCAAGTCGAATATCCCGACGCATGATCGGCCGTCGCAGTATGATCCCCTGCAGAGAGACACACCGCGACAGGGCCACGTAGACCTGCCCGTGAGAGAATGCACCCCGTCCTATATCGATAATTACTTTCTGGAATGTTTTGCCCTGGGACTTGTGAATGGTCACGGCCCAGGCCAGACGCAGAGGATACTGCCTGAACGAACCGATGGGTTCCGACTCCAGTCGCTCCGTGTCCTGATTCAAGACAAAACGAAAGACCTCCCAGGTAAATGGTGTCACGTCCACCTCCTGTCCTTCGGCTAAACGTATGCGTATGGCATCGCCGCCCTCAGCGGCGGCACCGTGAATGATGTCGTTGACCACACCAATGGAACCGTTTATCCATCGGCCCAAAGTGTCGTTGTTGAGCAACATCACCTGAGCGCCAAGCTTAAGCGATAGCCGTTCCTGCGTCGGCAGGGCGCGACCTTCGAACTTGCCGTTTATGTTGCCGACATACTCGAATGTCTTGCCGCTGAGTGCCGACAAGCGCTGACGGTTGATATCGTCAGCCAGATCGTTGGTGCTGGTAAGGTAAACGTAAAACTCGCCCTCGCTGGGCTCAAAGCCGGGCAGGCAGCGCGAATTGAGAAGTGCGAAATCCGTCTCACTCATCACATCGTCACGCACGGTATTAAGGAGACGGATGAACCGGTCTTCCTTCTGCCGCCAAATCGTCTCCAGCTCTACCAATTCGATATCCATTTCGCCGAAAACTCTGGCATCGAAGAAATATGGGCTCGGATAATGTCCGTTAAAGATGTCGCGTTCAGGCCCCGTCACCACCGGCGGCAGCTGATACAGATCGCCGATAAGGACCAGACGTATCCCGCCAAAAGGACGTGCGGAGTCCGGGCCGAAACGGCGTAAAAAAAGATCCATGCAGTCCAATAAGTCCGCCCGGACCATCGATATCTCGTCCACGATAACCACGTCGAGTTTGCTATAAAGCTCGCGCTGGTCTCGTCGGATGCGGATATCCCCCACTGAGGCCGGGGTAACATCCGGTCGAAAATGGAAGAAGGAATGGATAGTCTGCCCCCGGACATTCACAGCCGCCACGCCGGTGGGGGCCAGGACAACTACGTTATGCCGGGTTGCGGAACGGAAATACTGCAAAAGCGTGGATTTACCTGTTCCGGCGCGGCCGGTCAGGAAGATGTGCTTGCGGGAATGTTCAAAAAGGTCGGCCGCCCGCAAGAATTCGGGCGTGCGTTCGATGTGTTCCGGACTCATGTGGACATTGTACAACGCGCTTCCGGATAATCGCGGATTTTCGGCAGAATCATTATTGGGATCAGCCTACGTTGCGGCTACAGACGCCGTAAAGCGACTTTCCTTACTTCACACCCAGAAACGCCTGGACGTCGACAACTTCCTGAACATTTATCACCAACGGCAGAAACCCATCTACTTTGTCTTTAAGCAAACTGACGCGCTCCGGTGACAGGTTCAGGGAGAACAGGCCGGCCGCACCCGCCACGTCAACGCCATCCCCATCCGTCAAGTCGATACCGCCGTATGGGGCATCCTTCGCCGGGCTTATCTGCGCATGGTCGGCAGTCTTCTTCTTATGGGGCTGGTACAAGGCAAGTTTATAGACAACTTTAGCTTTATTATCTTTAGCCACCGAGTAAACATGCGGAAACTTCTCACCGATCTGAATAGTATTCTGCCCTTCTGTCTGACCCTGCATCATCGCATTAACTATCTCCGCATAAAGCGCCGCCGGTACTGTCATCACCTTGTACCTGGCCTGTAAATACTTCAACTCCAATTGACGCAATTTCCACCATTCTCTCAGGAATGCCTTGCGGCTGGACTCGGGTAGCCCGTCGTAAGCCTTGCTTAGCGCCTCAGACCTACCGGCATCCTGTGACAATACCGCCGCAGGACTAATTCCGTTATCCTGAAGTATACGTCGCACATTTCCAATGGATTTCATCATCGCTATCCTGGCCCGGGCAGTCTCCTCTACCGCCTTGTGCTGATATTGGATCCGGA
>JAAXVU010000174.1 GCA_013335325.1 Candidatus Omnitrophota bacterium
GCCTTGAGAAAGATCAAGAGGCTGAAAAGCAAAAATATAAAAAGAGCAGCGACAGTAAGCGTTAACAAAACCCCAAATATCGGCCAGAAGTTACGACGCGAAATTCTCCAACTGCCTTGCATGGAGTTAACTATTCCCGCATCCTGCAACAACAACATAAAAGGAGTAAAAACTAACATCATCATACATATCATCAAAAACAGCCAGCTTGCCAGGACGCCTAAAGTCATTATCAGCTTGCCGACCGCAGGCCAATGCTTGGCCACCCCAACTAACAGCGTCAGAAAAACAGCCGGTACGATAAATAACGCACACGACAGCGCCACCACCCCCATATAAGAGATCAGCCGACGGCCAGCCGCCGCTACCAACTGAGACACTGAACGCACCTGACCGCTCTGGGCGTCCTGCATGGCCAGGATCATCGACAAGAAAGACAAGGATGAGGCGAGAAAACTTATCACCCCTAGAAGAAAGATCACTACATTGTCAGGTTTGATGGTAATAAAGGGCAACATCTGAAAAAGGAATCCCGGCAGCGAACCCAGCCAGGAGAGCGAAAGCAACGGCACCCAATTGCCAGCGTACATACGATATGCCCACGGAAACGCCTGCCACACGGAAGTCCTGACTTGTGTCTGCTCGTCACTCATACGATCTCCTTTTAACTACGGCCGACGGGGAAACTTACGGAAATCTGGTGGTCGCTTCTCCAGAAAGGCCTGCCGGCCTTCCTGCGCCTCTTCCGTCATGTAATACAGCATGGTCGCGTTGCCGGCCAGCTCTTGCAGTCCGGCCTGTCCGTCGCAATCCGCATTGAGCGCCGCTTTCAGGCAACGCAATGCCAACGGGCTGTGCTGAATGATCTCCTGGCACCACTTTACCGTTTCTTCCTCCAGGCGGTCGAGCGGCACCACTGCGTTTACAAGTCCCATCTCCAGGGCATCCTGTGCAGTGTACCGCCGGCAAAGGAACCAGAACTCCCGGGCTTTCTTCTGGCCCACGATCCGCGCCAGGTAACTGGCCCCGAACCCTCCGTCGAAGGAACCAACCCTGGGTCCGGTCTGCCCGAACACGGCATTGTCAGCGGCGATAGTCAGATCGCATACCAGATGCAGCACCTGTCCGCCTCCTATGGCATAACCCGCCACCATGGCGATAACCGGCTTGGGACAAGAGCGAATCTGTCGCTGCAGGTCCAGCACGTTCAGCCGGTCCACGCCGGACTCGTCGCGGTATCCAGCCTTGCCGCGGATCTTCTGGTCACCACCAGCACAAAAAGCCTGATCGCCTTCACCGCTCAGGATAATGACGCCGACCTTGGCATCCTCGCGCGCGTCGTTGAAGGCCTGGATAAGTTCCTCGACTGTCAGCGGACGGAAGGCGTTACGCAACTCGGGGCGGGCGATCACGATCTTGGCGATGCCCTCGGACTTAAAGTATTTAATATCCCTGAACTTGCCGGAAGCTTTCCACTGCATGTCTTATTCGATATTTCCCTTAAGGTGCTCTTTGATATGGATGACCTGGCCATTGAAACGCGGGATAAGATGGATATGCGCGTGCATGACGACCTGTCCGGCCGCCTTGCCGCAGTTGATCCAGACATTAAATCCGTCGGGTTTATGCTGCTTGTGCAATTCGGCCTTCATGCTGTTCAAAAGTTCCTGGGCCGCGCCCCATTCCTCCCGGGACGCCTCGAAAATGTTCTCGAAATGCCGTTTGAAAATTATAAGCGTATGGCCAGCTGAGATCGGCTGGATATCGTACAGCGCGTAGGCCGCCTCGTTCTCGGCGACCCTGGGCAAGTTCTTGCAGAAAATACAATCAGACATACTCCCCTCCATGTATCCCGGACTTTACACTGCAAAAATATGGGTCTAAAATTCTACCTGTACTTCTTCTCCGGCAACCCGCACCGGGAGCGTCCGCAAGTCCAGATGCTCGTATGGACCTTGTCCCCGGCCGCTGCGGATATCGAAATTAGCACCGTGCGCCGGACAGCTCACCAGAAAATCCTTCACCCGACCTTCCGAAAGCGAAGCATAGGCGTGCGGGCAGCCGTCATCCACCACGAAAAACTGACCTTCATAGCGAAAGAGCGCAAAAGGTTTGCGCCGGCCGGGCACGCGAACCTGACGGCCCTGTCCTTCCGCAATTTCAGAAGTTTTGGCTACTGTATACCAGGAAGACATACGGAATGCACCACTTCGTCGCAGTCAACAGCCGCAAGGGGCCTACCGCCGCATACCGCGTTCGATCTCGTCAACTTCCCGGCGAGCCCGCTCGATATCGTCGATACCAAAGACCTCGCAATAGAGCTGCACTGCCAGGTCACGGTCGCCGCCCTTTAGCACTTCGCGCACGTCCCACATAGTTGGCCGGTTGTTCTCCTTCATCTCCTGCAGATGCTGCTGCTGGGCCTTCTTGAACATCCAGACCCAATAGAGCTGCACCCCCAGGATGGCGGTCAACACCAGCACTCCGAAAGCTATCAGCCAGATCATAGTCGTTTTATCCTTACTCTTTTTTATCCGTCGCAAATCCTTCGACGATATCCTTGACTTCCAGTTCAGCCTTCTCGATCTTACCTTTGCAAAGCCGGATCAAACTTACGGCTTCCTTAACTTTGTCGGAGAGCTCATCAATATCTATCTCTTCATTTTCAATTTTACCGATGATATCTTCGAGTCTTTCGACTGCTTTGGAATACTTGAGATCAGCCACTTTGGCCCTCCTCTTTTACCGCTTCGGTTACAACACTCCGTACTTGCCCCGAGGCCAGCTCGGTCGTGATGACCTCCTCCGGCCTTACGTCGGCAGCCGAACGAACCAGACGGCCGGACGCTGTACGCGTTACGGAGAACCCGCGTCGCAAGATCTTTTTGGGAGAAGCGAACTCTACCACTTTCTCGATATGCGTTATTTTAGTTCGGGCTCTATCCAGCCGCAAATGAATTATCCTTTTTAGCTGTTCGGTCTGCTGTTCCAGACGTTTGCCGCCGGCCCGGACCTGTCCCTGCAGCCGTAAAGCCGCCGGACGCAGATACGCGCGCTTCTTGCGGCAAAACTCGCCGGGCAACCTGACCAGACGCTCTGACAGACGGATGACCGTTTCTTTACGGCCTTTCAAAAGTTCCCTGGTCAAGGATTGCAGGGCCAGCGCTTCTTCGCGCAGACTGCTGCGACCTGCCTCCAGGCCGAGCCGGGACGATCGCTGGACCCGGTCCCAGGCGTCCAGAAGATAATCCAGAAAAGCCTTTGTGCGCCCCACCAAAAGCTGGGCCACTGCCGTCGGCGTCTTGGCAAAAGTGTGCGCGGCCAGGTCCGCCACTGTCGTGTTTATCTCATGGCCGATACCGGTCAAAACCGGATAGCGGGAGCGAGCGATCGCCATGGCGATCATCTTGGAATCAAAACAGCTCAACTCGGCGATCGAACCGCCGCCGCGGGTGATGACTATGGCATCCAGGCCGTCCAGCGCGTTTAACGCCTCCAGAGCCTCGCAGACCGAGGCTTCGCAATTCTTGCCCTGCATGACCGCCCGGGCCAGCGACACCTTGAAGGCGTAGCCGCTTTTCTTCAGCTCATCGGTAAAGTCGTTGTAAGCCGCCGAATCAAACGCCGTGATGAGACCCATATCAAGCGGCACCGCCGGCAGTTCCAGCGTCTTGTTCTTAGCCAGGACGCCGGAACGGGTCAGCTCGGCGATCAGCCGCTGCCGGTCCTGGGCGATCTTGCCCAGCGTGTAGACCGGGTCGATGCTTTCAGCGATAAAACTGAGCGTACCCAGCGGCGGATAGAATTCAACCTTGCCCAGGAGCTTGACGTTTATGCCGTCCTTAAGCTCAAAGGCGTTCTCGGCTTTCTTAAGGATCGCTTCGATCCTGGGAAGAAGGCCGGCCCAGATCGCCACCTTGATCTTGGCCTTGATGCCCTTGGTCTCCTCGTCTTTCTCCACCAGCTCGAAATAGAGGTGCTTGCGGTTCTGGTTGCG
>JAAXVU010000175.1 GCA_013335325.1 Candidatus Omnitrophota bacterium
GCGGTACGGTCGATCGGTGGTAATGGCGTCGAACGTATCCGCAACGGCAATGATCATGGCAATAAGCGGTATGTCGTCGCCTTTCAGGCCTTCGGGATAACCGCTGCCGTCGTACCTTTCATGGTGAAACTTTACACCGGCGATGCAACCTTCGAAATCCTTGATCGGCGCCAGTATCTCGGAGCCGCGGACAACGTGCGTCTTCATGATCGCATACTCTTCCGGAGTCAGGCGGTCGGCCTTCATCAGGATCGACTCGGAGATGCCGATCTTGCCAATGTCATGCAGCAGCCCGGCGATGTAGAGACTTTCAAAAAACCGGGGCGGCGCCTCCATCATACCCATGGCCACCATCTGGCGCGCGATGGCCAGACTGTACTGGGTGACGCGCTCGGTGTGCCCGTGGGTGTAGGCGTCCTTGGCTTCAATCGCCGAACCCAGGGCAATGGCGGTCTGGATGAAAAGGTTACGGTTGTGGTCGGCCTCGCGCTTGAGATCCTCGAAGAGCTGGGCGTTGCGGATAGCCATGGCCACGTCGGAAGCCAGCGCCGAGAAGAAATCGAGCTCGTCCTGGTCGAACAGCACGCCGTCCGTCTTCTCTCCCAGCAAAAGGACGGCCAGAAGCTGGTGCCGGTAGAAGGCCGGCACGCAGGCCACGCTGTTTAGCATCGGCATGTGTTCGCTGACCTGGTGCAGCAGCTTGCGGGTCCCGTTGACGCCTTCGATGACGCTCTCGCGCCAGATCAGGCGGTTGATGTCGTCGAGCACGATGGCGTTGCGGTCGCCCATCAGATATTTGTATTCTTTCTGGTAAAAGATCTTGATAAGCGGGTGGGACTTGTCGAAACGTACAAAGTTCTCCGGGACTTTCTCGCCCTCCTCGCCGCGCGACACCGCCAGGATGTAGGAGTCTTTCTTGGGCTCGTAGAGGATGACGCCGGCATGCCGCAGGTGCACCTTGCGCACGATCATGCGCACCATGAGCCGGATAAGCAGCACATGATCGTGGATCATGATCATGCCCTTGCTGGCGGTCTCCAGTTCCTTCTTGTAGTCGATCTTGACTTTCAGCATGTGACGTTGCCCAGCTCGGCCAGCACGATCTTCTCCAGCTCGTCAAGAATAAGCGGCTTGTGTATGAACCCCAGCACACCCAGGGCCTTTACCTCTTCGACTACCCGGTCATCTTCAGTGCTGGATACCATGATGACACGGGTCTGGTTATGAGAACGCCGAAGCTCGCGCAGCATCTCCAGTCCGTTCATAGCTTCCATGCGCACATCCAGAAGGACCAGCTCGGGGCTCTCTGCGGAGACGATATCCAGCGCGGCAGCTCCGTCGGAGGCGACAAAAACATCGATGCCGCGCTTGCGGAAGAAATTTCGCGCGAATTCACGGACATCCGATTCGTCATCGACAATCAAAAGTTTGGGCATAAAACCTTTCTGGAGAATGCAAGAAGTGCCGCGCAACCTGTGTAGAACTATGTATTAATTATATTAAAACCACCACATATGCAATTCAATTCTGTAAAACTTTCACTCAAGCCAAGGCCTAAACCTTTGCGGAACAAAAACTTGAAATAAACAGCACTGGCGCTCGGTACGGTAGTTGCGCCGGGAGCCCCGTTGGGGCTCGCCTGGCCTTCGGAGTATTTGCCCAACGCGCCCTCTTGAGACTGCCGGACCCGGCGGTTCTCCCCGATGCCCCTTCGACGCCGTCTCAACTCAAGGACCTTTCAGACTCCTCGGCCGGGAGCCCCGTTGGGGCTCGCCTGGCCTTCGGAGTATTTGCCCAAGATTCCTTGGGCAAATAAAAACCCGCGGATGGACAAGTCCAAACGCGGGTTCGAAAAAGAATACTCGGCTAATTTCAAAAAACCAAAGCGGCGATATCCTCCGGCGACTGGATGTTCTGCACGTTCAGGGCCGGGTCGATCTTGCGGATAAGCCCCTTAAGGACCCGCCCGGGGCCGATCTCCACGAACTCGGTGACACCTTGCGAGGCGATGAACCTGACGGTCTCCACCCACTGCACCGAAGAATAGATCTGTTTGGGCAGGTTGGCGCGGATCTCATCCGGGTTAGCCTGAGGACGGGCGGTGACATTGGTGATTACCTTAACCTCTCCGACCTTAAATGCCGGCGCGGCAAGCTCCGCCGCGAACTTGTCGGCGGCGTTTCTCATGAGCGAAGAATGGAAAGCGCCGCTCACTTCCAGAGGGATGACCTTTTTGCATCCGGCCTCAGCCAGAAGCTGGCAGGCCTGCTCGACGGCCGCCGAACGGCCCGTGATGACCGTCTGGTCCGGGGCGTTGAAATTGGCCACCTCGCAGCCGGCCTTTCCGACGATCTCGACCAGCTTGTCGCGGTCGAAACCGATCACCGCCGCCATCTTGCCGGGGTTGGCCCTGGCCGCTTCTTCCATCAAGGCACCGCGCTTGCGGATCAACTTGAGCGTGTCAGCAAAAGGCAGCGCACCGGCGGCGCACAAGGCGCCGTACTCGCCCAGGCTAAGCCCGGCGGTGTAACGGACGCTCACCTGCCCGAACTTTTCGCTGGCGCGGAAGGCCTCCAGCGCGGCCATGCTCATCGTGAATATCGCCGGCTGGCAGTAGGCTGTCGAAATGAGTTTTTCTTCCGGGCCTTCAAAAATGACTTTCGTCAACGCCTCGCCCAGGATGCTGTCTGCAGAATCAAACACAGCCCTGGCAGCCGGAGACGCATCGTAAAGCTCCTTACCCATGCCGACCTTCTGCGCGCCCTGGCCCGGAAAAATCAGTGCGATGTTTTTCATTTGATCAACTCCTGGGATTTATCAATGCACATTGAAAAAGGCCGATCCGTTAACAGGTCTAAAGGTCAAGCGTAGTTTCGACTATTGACCTTTTGGCCTGTTGACTTATTGACCTCTCTTAATAACTCCACTCGACGATGTTCGCCCCTGCCACCAGCCCGGCGCCGAACACCACAAGCGCCACCTTGTCGCCCTTTTTGATCCGGCCGGCTTCCACGGCCTCGCACAGGGCCACCACCACGGAAGCCGCGGAGATGTTGCCGTACTTGGCGATGTTGATGAAGAACTTGTCCATCTCGACACCGGCCCGCTTGGCCACGCTGGCGATGATGCGGTCGTTGGCCTGGTGCGGCACCACACACTTGATATCCGCGATGGACACCCCGGCCCTCTCTGCCGCGATGTTCACCGCCTCGGCCATGCCGGTCACGGCATGCTTGAACAGCTCCTGCCCGTGCATGATGGTGTACGGCAGCTTGCCGACAGCCAGTTCCGGCGCGCGCGGCGAGCGGTTCATTTCATTGACGACATACATGGTATGGGCGTTGGCGCCGTCGGAAAGCAAATAATCGGAAAGTATCCCGCCCTTTTCGACGGGAGCCAGCACGGCCGCACCGGCACCGTCACCGAAAAGCACGCAGGTATTGCGGTCCTTCCAGTCGACGATCGTGGTAAAACGGTCGGCGGCGACTACCAGCGCGTTTTTCACCATGCCGGAAGCGACGAACTGTTTGGCAGTGGTAAGCGCGTACAGGAACCCCGAGCAGGCAGCACTGATGTCGTAGGCAAAGGCCTTCTTGGCGCCGATGGCTTTCTGGACCAGACAGGCTACCGACGGGAAAGCGCTGTCCGGGGTGACAGTGGCGACAAAGATCGCTTCGATATCTTCCGGCTTGACGGGTGAATTCTTCAGAGCGTCCAAAGCGGCCTTGACCGCCAGGTCGCTCGTCTTCTCGCCCTCGGCAGATACGCGGCGTTCCTTGATCCCGGTACGCGTCGTGATCCACTCATCGGAAGTCTCGACTATCTTCTCCAGGTCGGCGTTGGTGAGAACCTCCGACGGCAAATAACGTCCCAAAGCAACAATGCCAACCTTTTTCATCGCAATCCTCTTCTGATTATTAAACCCAAATTTTGCAATAGCAAAATTTTGCACTGCAAAATCCGGGATAAAAAGCCCGGAATAACTGTCCGGG
>JAAXVU010000030.1 GCA_013335325.1 Candidatus Omnitrophota bacterium
GTAAACGGCTGTATCGCGAAAACCTGGCGAAAGCACCTGGACCTGCATGAATTTCTTATTGGCTTCTACGAATTCCCTATGCTTGTAAAGCGCCAGCGCCTGTTCATAGACCGGAGCAGCCTCATCGGACCGTCGTGCCAGTTCGTCTTTCTGCTGCTTAAGTGCGATATCGCTGTCGATGCGATGCAAATAACGCGGAGTATCCTTGTAGTCCGGCCAAATAACTTCCAGCCTGACGAACTTGTCCTTTGCCGCTACGAAATCTCCCGCCTGAAACAGGCCCATCGCCTGCTTGTATACTGTTTCAGCTTCAGTGGTCTTTTCGCGCAGTACCGTTTCCACCCGCTGCTTTTCGATGTCATCATCGATCTTGTTCAAGAAAGAGGCCGTATCTTTATAATTGGGATAGACCGCCACTACTTCTAAGAACTTACCTTTGGCGGCCTTATATTCCTTGTTCTGATACAAACGCAACGCCTCAGCATACGTATCCTTTACCTGCAGTTCCTTTAAATGAAGCAAATCCTGCTCTTTCTTAGCCAGGATATCGTCATCGATATGTTCCAGATATTTATTTATATCCTTATAATTTGGCAGAAGATCCTCCGCCTCGATAAATTTCTTTTTGGCCTCTTCAAATTGTCCAGTGTTGTAACTCACGACTGCCTGGGCGTAAAGCAAGTTGGCCTGACTCTCAACCTCATGACGCCGGGTTTCTTCTTTCTTCCGCGCCAGCTCCTCATCAATGCGGTGTAAATATGAATTGGTCTGCTTGAAGTCCGGTATAATGATGGCCACTTCCTGGAAAGCGGCCTGGGCCTTTACAAAATCCTTGGCATCGAACAGCGCCCGGGCAGCAGCATAGCTAGCTTCAGCCTTTTCTTTCAGCTCCTTTAGCTTATCCACCTCGGCCTTCTGGTCCATAAACGCCTGCTCGAGCTTGTGCGTACTGGCCAGCAGTGCGATATCATCATCAATACTCTTAAGATAGGAACGGGTTGACTTGTAATCGGGGATCTTTTGATCAACGGCCAAAAACTTCTCTTTGGCCTCCAACAAGTGCCCAGTGCGATACAAGTTCAGCGCATCGTTAAAAGCGTCTTCGGTCTCTACTGACAGCTGCTTAAACCGCTCCCTTTCTTCTTTCTTGCGCTGTGCCTCTTCTGCCAGAATCTTATCCTGGGCCTCCTGAGACTTGCCAGAAACAGTTGTCGACGACTCCTCATCCTTGAATTCGCTGGCCGGCAAACCTAGCAGGCGCTCCAGCTTCCTCAAATAATTGCGGGTCAATTTATAGTTCGGATAGATCGACTCAACCTCGTCGAACTTCTCCTTGGCCTGAACATGGTTGCTCTTGTCGAATAAAGTAACGGCTGCGCCGTAGATAAATTCCGCCTGATCCCGCAACTGCTCCTGACGTTCACGCTCTTTGACTTGCAAGGCTTTTTCTTTCTCTACGGCAGCCTTGCGTTGGGCTAAGGTTTCCTCCCAGCGTTGTTTCTCCTGTTCCTTCTCGCGTTCAGTAAGGAGCCTTTTCTTGTCGTTATCTATGTCCAGGTCCACGCGTTCCAGATATGCCCGTGTAGCCTTAAAATCCGGCATGACCCAGTCGACTTCCTGAAACTTGGCTTTGGCCTCCTGGTATTTCTTATCCTGATACAGCTTCAGCGCCTCGTTGTACGCCGCATCCGCCTGTTTTTTCAGTTGGGCCGTGCGTTCTTCCTCTTTTTGCTCGATCTCCTTGCGCCAAAGTTCCTTTTCCCGAAGACGAGCCACCTCAGCTTCTTTCTGCTGACGCTCGATCTCTTGTTTCTGACCCTTAATATCCTTGTTATCCTGGCGGGCTATATCCTGCTCAATGATCTGCAGATAGCTACGGGTGGCCTTGTAATCCGGCGAGGTTTCTTCTACTACTTCAAAAGCAGTACGCGCTTCCTTGAAGTGTTGCTGCCTGTAGAGATTGACTGCCACCTGGTATTCATCTTCGGCCTTCTGCAACGCCAAACGTTCTTCATCATTCAACCGGCGTTCCTGGTCGTCTTCCTCTTTCCGGAGTGCGCTATCCTGCGTCCGGGCACGCGATGAACTTTCCTTAATATATCCCATCATTTCCGGATGTTCAGTTATCCGAATAGCCTTTTCAAAAAGCTGCCGCGCCTCCTCCAGACGACCTTCTTCCTGCAGCTTCATAGCCTGGAGATAATATTCCCGCGCCTTGTCCTCGCGCTTTTGATTGCGCTTTATGACAGCTTGCTGCTTGATCTTAAGGTCGACGTTCTTGATGTTCTCCCGGGACTTCTTGATCAACGCCTTAAGGTCGTAAACGTAGTTCGCAGGAGCCTGCTCGTCCTTAAGTACAGCCGGTTGTCCTTCGCTCAGCACCTGGGCATGAACTTGAGACACAGCTAGACACAGAGAGGCGCAAATAGAAACTAGAATGAATTCTGTTATTTTCATGCAGGGATCAGAAGATATAAATGGTTGTATTCCAACAACCCCGAAGAACAAAAGTCCCGACGGTGAGCGGCTTTAGGAACATTGTTATTCTTATTTATATATATTTTATTTTTAAACAGGCGTTATTTTAGCATAGCCGCTGAAGCCTCTTCTACAATTTTCTCCCATATTTTCTTGGCCATCCAGTAGTCGCCCTTATCGTAATACTCCCGCGCCCGCTGTTGGGCATTATATAGTTTTTCTTCGAAAGAAATGTGTCCGCGTACAAACTGGGACGCCTCGGAGAGCATCATCTGCACACCTAAGACAACGTTCTTATATATTTCACGTGCCTTTTCAAGATCGCCATTACGGTTAGCCTCTCCGGCATCCCGATACATATCGTTAAATTCCTTCAGTATGGGACTGTCGCTCTTCTTTAACTCGCTGGAAACCATTTTCCAAGCATAATACTCCACCCGCCGGTCGATCCACAAGGCGCGAGCCCGCGCGCGTTCCTCCGGAGTACGGTCATACAGCTTGCCGGTCATGCGTATGAACGGTCCGGCTACCGTATAATCCAGGCTGGTCAGGTCATCGATGAACTGCGTGAAATTGTAACCGATGCCCAGCTCGACATTGCTGTTCACGCTATGCGTGGCTTCCAGCAGGAAGCCCTGGCGACTGTCCTTGGCCTCGCGCTGAGTCAGGACGCGATATTCCCCGCCGACCTTCCAGTCTTTGGAAACGCGGTAGTTCAGACGATTGACCAGCAACCAGGTATGCGTCCTGTAGAAATCAAACCCTGCGACCTTTTCTTCCATTATGCGGTACGCCAAACGTTCCACGATCTGCCAGTCATCGGTGATATCGTAAGCGCCTTCTGCGGTCAGCACATGCATGCTGGACGCCTCGATGTCATTGTTGTTGGCCTGGCCCTGCGGAGCCAGGCTATCCTTGTAGGTATATTTTCCGAACAAATTCAGACGGTCGTTGTTGATCGGACGGTAAGCCATGCCAAGGACGATCTCCTTGTACTGCGCTTCCAATTTTTCGGTGGCGTTGTCCTTGGTCTGGGAATATTCGAACTTGCCGGTAAGCGTCGTTTCCTCGGTCATCCGGCCTTCGGTCGCATGCGACACCAGGTACTGCGTCTTGCTCGTTCCGCCTGAATCGAAACGGGCTTCAACCTTGGTTGAGCTCTGCAACGCCGTAGTTCCGGTCTCCGGATCCTTGCGGACGTAACCGACACCTCCGGCTAGCGCCAACCGGTCGGTAATGCTGCCGTCGGCGTTCTGCACACGTCCTTTTTCGAGGCTGCCGTTGGCCGCCCATTTATCGTTGATATCTCCCGTCAGACCAAAGATATTCGACGACGAGTGAGTGGTCGGTTGCTCGGCATAGTTGCGGCCCCAGGAAGTTTCCAGCTTGCGCCCGTCCCGGACCCGGGTGATCTTGTAGGTGTCGGTCTTTTCCTGGATGGCGCGGCCGAAACCAAACGACCTCTCGGCGGTGAGCTGCGATTCCGGACCGAGCTGTCCCTGTTGCGCCAGTGTCAGGACCGTTTCCTTGCCGTAGATCACGGAGTCGACGAGCTTGACAGTACTGGATGTCGACGAGCCCGACTGGACGCTGCGACTGGCCCCGAGGCTGACTGCCCGATTGCTTAAGCCGTTCTGGTCCAGCCCAGACTCAACACCGGCCTTGATGTCGGCGTTATCCACCGCCGTGGTCCCTTGCACAGAGGCGGAGCTGCGCTGGGTTCCGTCGGCCGCCCTGGTGACCCCGGCTGATGTCTCGAGCGCTATCTTGTCGGTGATCTGTCCCTTGGTGGAGACCGCGACCGTCTGGCCAGCCTGCGTCTGGGATACGTCGCTTTGCACCTGTCCGGATGTAGCGGCGGACGAACTCGAAGTCGAGGCCTTGCTTCCCCAGCTGGATATCGACTGCGATACCGCTGTCTTGACCGAGAAGCTCTTGCCCACCTGCGCATCCAGCGCCACGGTAGAGGTATCCACGCGCTCGCCGGTCCGGTGCTGCATAACCCCATATTCAGTCGTCAGGGCCAGCTTCTTGTTAACATTGGCGGTCACTCCGGCCTTGGTGCCGGTACCGAGACTGCCGAAACTTTCTTCCAGGAAGGCGATAAGATTGTCGGTCACACGCCGACGGAAAGCCAACGACGTCTGGTTGCCGCTGTCGCCGGAGAAGTCCGCCTGATGTGTCAAGGTCACGTCGGTCTTGTCGTTGATCGTGTATTGGGCCTGCATGGCCGCAGTATTCTTGTTATGATTAGTCTCGCTGACATATCTGTCGCTGGCATTAAGCACCTGCTGGTTGCGGAATTCCCAGGTCAGGCGCAAACGCCGCGCCTCATGCACCAGCTGCATGGCGGTGGTGCGCGTTTCCTGGGCTCCGACCTGCATCTGGGTCTGCAGGTTACCCTGCTCGATCAGGCGCTGTATGTCGTAACTGGTCGTCAAGCGGGTGACCGGGGTCAGGTCAAACACCAGATTGATCCCTTTCAGCTCCTTGCCCTGTTGCGCAGCAGTAGCGGCCGTCGAGAAGCCTGGATCTATCCATTTGTAATAACTCGCCAGACCCACCCGATAGAACAACCGTGAATCCTGACGGATTCCGTAAGCGCGCCCACCACCCTGGGAACCTGACAAGACTTCGCTGAAAGTAATACCACCGTCGGTAGAGACATACTGCGGCGAATCCTGCATCTGGGTCTCGGCGTACTCGGCACGGACAGCGGAGTCCCGGGCCAGCTTGACAGTAACATCTTCACCCTGCAACTGATACGTGCCACCGGTCTGCGTCTCGGAAACATAAGTACCGCCGACGGTCACCTTATCAGTGACCGCCTGGGCCACCCGGGCTCCATGCGTGGCCTCGGTCAGCATGCTGTTGACATAATATTC
Organism: Candidatus Omnitrophota bacterium; assembly: GCA_013335325.1. Lineage (GTDB taxonomy): Bacteria > Omnitrophota > Gorgyraeia > Zapsychrales > Fredricksoniimonadaceae > JAAXVU01. The sequence continues at coordinate 5,364 of JAAXVU010000030.1, forward strand.
GTAGTCCGCCACCACATAGACCGGATCGCCGGACAAAAGGTTGTTGGCGATGATCGAACCACTGTCGGCAGCCATGGAGACCGGCTGCCAGAACAGGATGCGGCCCTCGCTGTAATCTACGTGGTAATCCACCCCCTCCTTCATTGCCGTAGTGGATCTTACCTGTCCGGTGACCGAGTCACGCACTTCCAACTTTATGGTATCCGACCCCGGCACCACTCCCTGATGCTTCAAATAATACAACGAACCTCCGGTCCCCAGGAGCTCGGCATGGGCGGAGCGCTGACGGATCTGAGAATGGAACACGGCCACCTTGGTACGCGGGTCGCCGAATTGCGTCGAAGCCACGCTGGTATAGTCGACCTTGCCGCCGTAAAGGGTGCGGGTATATTTGGCGAACTCGGTGTCGTTGAAATCGATGGCATAATTGCCCCATATCGCCTGGGACTTGTCCCACTCTACCAGCAGGAAGAGCGGTCCCTGGGTATTGGTCGCCTCGTAATTGATCGACGAAGAATCGCCATAGATCGGGTAATACTGGTCCTCCTTAATACCGCGGAACATCTCTTTCTGCTGGCGGTCAGTATCAAAGCTGGATGTAACCAGATATTTGCCCCGCACCTTGCCCTTCAGGTAATACGCCATCTTGCCTTCGTGATAAAAGCCGGGACGGTATTTGTCGTTGGACTGCACCGGCTCGATGTTGCCGCGGTCGACGTTATAACCGACTTTCCCGTCACCCAAGGCCACAAAGAGGAGATGGTCTTCCCCGACCTTGACGGGTTTGCGGTAATGCGCGACCTTGGCGGCCTCGGCAACAGAAGATGACGTCTGGGTAGAAACGGACGCCGGCGTGCCGCTCAGGGCCCGTTCTCCGACGGCCACTATATCTGGCTTCGGGATATACGGCGGCGCGGTAAGTCCTTCCGCCCCCATACCGGCGACCTGACCTTCTGTGCTCATGACCTCCAGTTCATAGTCGCCATTAGGCAGGATTATCTCCACCGGCTCGTTCTGCTGGCTGGTCCCCTGCGCCAGCTCCATGGCCGTCAGGGCATGCCGTTCGGCCACCGGGACATCGATAAACAGCTGTCCGTCTTTCAACACGCGGACCTGTCTTACGTCGCTCTCCAGCGGGTCGATGTGCACCGTTTCGCCGGCCACAGTGATATTACGCTGCTTGCTTATATCCAGCTTGGAGGCCGACGTTATCCACGAACGCCGCTTACCGGCCGCTTCCTTCATCTCGGCGATCAACGACTGCTCGTCTTTCTTGATATTTCGAGCTTCCCATTCCTGGTCGGTCAGGGAACGCAATGTCAGCGATTTCTCGACGGTCTCGTCCCAGTTATGGTTGCCGTCCTCCACCTTCAAGAAATACGAATACTTCCGGTCTGCATGTACATACTTTCCAGCGCTGTCCCGTCCGTCCCAATAGATCGGGTCGCGTATATTGATGGGCGTCCCGGTGAAGCTGCGCACCAGACGCTTGGTATCCTGGTCCACAATGTCCAGACGCCAGGACTGGATAAAGGGCGTGTAGTTCATAAAGATGCGGAACTCTATCTGCTCTATGACCGCATCGTTATGCAGTAATATTTCGTTATTGAACGTATCCACGTTCAGCCTGGGCTTAGGCGCATCCGTATCCTGCTCGACGCGAACCTTGTTCTGGAAGAACAGCGCATCGTCGCCCACGACCTGGGCATTATCCATATTTATCCCGAAATTCAGCTTCACAATGGAGCCGGGTGTAATATCTATGACCTGGGCCTTGTCGGTAGTCACGTAGGAGCCCGCCGGCAGTGTACGTTCGTCCACCCGCAACAGGTGGCGGCCAGGCAGGAGCTGCGGTATGTGGAACTGGCCGTTCTTGTCGGTAGTAACGATGGTGCCGTCTTCCATTACGATCCGCACATTGGGCACCGGCCCCTCGACGATCTCCCGGCGCTCTTCGTAGATGTAATCCGGTTCGTCCTGCCGGCCGTTTTCATTGTAGTCGTAGAAGACCTTGCCGAAGACCGTCCCCATATCGAAGAGCGGATCCATGATCACCTTGACCGCCTGGTTGGAGGTATTTGAGATCACCAGGCCGTTCTGGTACTTCATGTACGCCGTGTTCTCGTAAGTGCCGGGCACCACGCCGGAACCAATGACCAGCTGATAACGGACCGTCTTTTTCTGGCGCGGGTTGAAATCACCCACCGCGAAGGTCAACGGCCGATTACCGGTCGGGTTGGCCAGCGGAACGTTATCCAAGAGCACCCGTCCGTTAATAAATTTGAACCCCGGCGGTATAACGTCGTACAGCTTCGGCTGCAACACGGTGTTGCTGCTCGACAGACTTTCCATGGAGACGGAATAGGTCACCACTTCACCGACCTTGGCTTCGGACTTGTTCGCCGTCTTCTCGATCTTGAACAGTGCGTTTGATGCATCCATCGGCAGATCCATATGGCTGACCACCGCGGTGATCGGGAACACCTCACCCTTCGACCCGTTCAGGATGCTACGGTCGGCCGGCAAGGCATTGTTGGCAATTGTCGTCGGGAACTTGTAACCCTGGGCCGCAACCACAATGTAATAACTGCCGTATTCGGGCATGGCACGATAGACACCGTTCGCGCCGGTCACCAACGGATTGGTATCTTCCGTGGCCAGGTCAACATCCGGTACGGCCAGGGTGCCGTCTGCCTTGTAGATGTAAACAGAAGCGTCCTTGAGCAGCTGATTCGTCGAGGAATCAAAAACCACACCGTACAGGCCGAACACCGTATAGGTCATAAGCGGGCTGGAAACGCCATTGACCACAGCTGATATATAAATAGTGCCCCTCGGCACTGGCCTGGTAAGCCGAACCGAGAAATGGCCATCCCCACCAATGATGCCCTGTCCGGCGTAGGCATCCGGAGGCATGGTCAGAAGCAGATTGCCTTCGGCATCATTGGCGATGATGGTAACCGTAGCGCCCGGCGTTCCGGAGCCCTGAATCGTCGGACGGCTGCCCACGATCTTGTCCTGATCTGCCGGCGATGTGATCACCGGGGCCTGACTGGTTGTCGGTGAAGCCACCACTGTCACATGGACTGAATTGCCATGGAACGACTGATAGACCGGCGTGAGCGTAGTATCCAGAGGAACCGTACTGACTGCCAGCTGGGTTTTGGTGATCGGATTCGGTGTAATATTGGCATCATTATAGCCCAACACCACCCGGAAATTGCCGTTAGCATCAGTCTTGACCGTAGCCACCACCGCATCGGTCTGATCCACTATCGTCAAGTCAGAAGAAGGCATTGCCTGCCCGATTAGAACCGGAACCTGACCAATCGTGCTGCCGGTGGCTGGATAAAGTATTTTCAGACTGCCGAACATCCAGCCCAAGTTCGTCGAATGTCCGCCGGAATCCTGACGGTCTACTGAATTAAACGCCATAATGTTCACCGCATTAGGCCCGGCCGCGATCGAGTCTTGCACATCCACGTCAGTGACGATCTTCAACGACGGTACAGTGATAGTCCACGGAGAGCCGCTTGCAGTAGAGTGCAGGACCAGCTTGGTGTCCTGTCCACCGGTCATGCTCAGGTCACCCAGGACAGTCTGGTTCTTCAGGGCCTCGAAATACACGTTCTTACCCGACAGACCCAATATTGACAGGTTGTTGAAGGTCGTGCTGCCGTAAATAGTGGCATCGACGGTAGAGTCGAACGTAACGCGTCCACCGTTCGGCGAGAAGAAGGGCACTCCACCGGCGTTCAACCACCCGGCACCCACCGTAAAGTTAAGACCGGCAGCCGGGGCTGTCAGGTTACCGCCAGTCAGATATATTCCGCCGTTGACGTCGACATTGATGGCGGCCAGGTTCAGCGTTCCCCCGCTTACCGACAAATTGCCGTACACCGCCAGGTCGATATCCGGCGTGAAGGTCTCCTGCGAGGCCCCGGCGTCGGCGATCACCAGGTTAAAGTACTGCAGCGGGTTGACAGATGGCTGGGCCAACTTGAGGGTCTTGCCCAACGGCGCAGTGTCGTCACCGATATACGTGAACGTACCGTGCTGGATATCGGGTATGGCGATACGGATAGTCTCTGAGCCGCGGGCCACGATGTTACCGTAGTTGGTCAGCGCTCCCGTATCGGTCAGGGCGTAGCCGTCCAGTGTCAGGATAGACCCGGTGTCGCGCAGGGTCAGCCCACCGATATCCACCGCTGTTGTCAGGTGCGGTTGGGTACTTATTGAAGATATCCCCTCGGCAGCGATCTCCGCCGGCAACAGTTGCGATCGCACAATGACCGTATCGCCAGCCTGCGGCACAAACCCCAGGTTCCAGTTGTAAGGATTATCCCAGTCCGTAGGATCGGTGCCTCCAGGAGGAGTGCCGCTGCCGTCCCATTTAAGCGTCGCCGAACCAAAGGCCCAGTTGACGGCATGATAAGTGTTAATAACCGAATGGTCTGGAGAATAGCCGCGCGCCACCAGCGTCACTCCGTTATCCGGACTGGCGTCGTTGTCCTGAACGTCGACGTCGCGGATCACCTGTGCGCCGCCAGGTTTCAGCACCAACTGCGGCCTTGGATCGGTCGAGGAGATGGCCCGGATATTAAGAGCATGCGTCAACTGTGTCCCGTCGTCCAAACCGGTCAGCATCAGTCGATTGGTAACCGTCTGCTTTTGGTTGTTCTGGAAGGTCAGTGTCTGCGACTGCGATGCTCCTGCAGGGATCACCTTTGTCAAATTGAAGAAGTCTGTGGATCCGTAAATAGTCTGGTCAACGCCGTTCAGAGTAACGGTGCCGCCGTTAGCGCTGAAGGCCGACGAAGAACCAGTGGTGTTGGAGAAGTCAGCAGCCACCTGGAACGTACTGCCCACTCCCGGAGCCACCAGCGAACCCGTCCCGGATAAATACAGACCTCCGTCCACCTCGACGTTCCACGCCGACAGGTTCAAGCTTCCCCCGCTCACTGACAGGCTTCCGTATATCGCGGCATCCGTATCCAGGGTAAACGTTTCCGCCGTGCCGGTGTCTGCAATAACCAGGTTGTAATAGCGTATCGGATTGGTCGAAGGCTCAGCGAGCTTGATAACCTTGGGCGTCGACGGTGCTGAATCATTTCCCAGGTAGGTAAACGTACCGTGTTGCGTGTCCGGCGCAGTGATCCGGACCGCTTCGGAGCCCAAGGCGATAATGTTACCAAGGTTGCTCAGCGCTCCGGCGACCGTAATACTATGTCCATCCAGATTCAGCGTGGAACCCGTGTCGCGTAAGGTCAAAGCGCCAATACTCACCGCAGATGTCAGATGCGGCTGGGCGTCGATAGTGGCTATCCCTTCGAATGCCGCTTCCGCCGGCAACAGCGCCGAGCGAATTAGCGCCGTGTCAGTACTCTCCGGTACCGCACCGAGGTCCCAGTTATACGGATTGTCCCAGTTGGTCTTGTCCGTGCCTGCCGGCGCAGTGCCGCTGCCGTCCCATTTAAACGTGACCCCGCCAAATAGCCAGTTGGTATTGTGATACGTGACCGGATCAGAATGGTCTGGAGATAACCCGCGGGCCAGCAAGGTCACGCCGGCGGCGTTGTTGTCCACCACGCTTATATCCCGTATCGACTGCAAACCTCCAGGCACCAAGGTCAGGCTCGCCGGAGAACCGGCCACCGATGCCTGCAGGTTCAAGGCATACGTTAAAGCCGTACCGTCATCCAGACCGGTCAGAGTAAGGCGATTAGTCACCTTCTGTTCCTTGCCGCTCTCCAAAGTCAGTGTCTGTACCGCTGTTGCCCCGGCAGGCAGCGCCTTGGTCAGGTTGTAGAACGTGCTTTGCCCATAAATTGACTGGTCCGTTCCGTCCAGTATCAGCGTTCCAGCGTTGGCGTTAAAGGCAGTGGAAGGAATTGCCGTATTGGTAAAGTTACCAGATACAGTAAAACTCTTGGTGGCAGACGGCGCCGAGAATATCGTAGTGGTCCCGTAAATGCTAACGTCTACGGCATCGAGGTTTCCACCCTGAGCGTTCAGGGTAGCGTTGGAAACCGCCAGGCCCTTTACCGTCGTCAGTGTCACGGCATTGGTGGACAGATCCAAGACGCCGCCGTAAATGGCAGCATCATTGCTGACCGTGACCGCCGCACCTGGAATAGTGTTCCCCGCCCCCAAAGATAGATCGTGCGACACGGTCAGCGGAGCGGTCGTGATAAAGGTACCGTGCATGACAATGGCCGGGTCTTCGGCGATGACCAGGTTATAAAAGGTGGTCAGATAGGAACCGCCGACCACGAAGGTGTGTGTCATGTCGGAATTAACCGCGCCCAGCTGCGAGCCGGTGTAGGTGAAAGTGCCGTTATTGCCCAGAGTCGCCGCTGTAACGGTCTCATTGCCATCCAGGATAAGGTTACCGACATGGGTAAACGCGCTGTCCACTGTCAGATTATGCTGGTCGAGCGTTATGCTGGCTCCGGATCGGACTTCCAGGTTCTTCACCTGCACATCGGTAGTCAGCACCGGCTGGAACGTGATGGCCGCGTTGCCGTTGTCCTCGTCCAGCGAACGGACCACTGCGCTGTCTCCGTCGCCGGGTACCAGACCCAGATTCCAGTTGTAGGGATCGTTCCACAAACAGGTCGCCTGGCTGGTGCAGTTGGAACCATCCCACTTGATCTCTACGCCGTTAAACAGCCAGTTGGTATTGTTCCAGCCCGCAGTATGATCAGGCGAGCTGCGCCCGACCAGGGTCAGCCCGGCAGGCGTGGCATAAGCCTGCCCATTGGCAAAACCCGAAGCGTTGTTGTCTTTGACGTCGACGTAACGGATGTTCTGCTGTCCGGCCTTGCTCAAAGTCAGGCGGGCCGCCGTCCCTTCCAGGTCGCTACGCAAGGCTAGGTAAATTGATGAATCGTAGCCCCTGATCGTAAGATTGTTCTGTACCTGCTGCTCTACCGTGTTCTGCAAGGTCAACTGATGACTGGTCGGGCTGATCAATTGTTTGGTAAGGTTATAAAAATTGGTGCTGCCGTAAATCCCCTGGTCAGTACCGAGTAGATTGACCGTCCCGGTCCCGGAGGTAAAAGCCGCCGTGTTAGACCAGTTCCCGTAGACCGACATGTCGACGCTATTGGCGTTGAAAGTACCGGCAGAGTTGGTGAACTCGCCGTAGACATTGGACGTATTGGTGGACAGGCGCACCGTGCCCGTGCCGTCATGAATGAAATGGTAGAAACCGTCTCCCGTGACAGTCCCCGGCACCAGCACCTGTTCCGGATCGGCAGCGGTGGCGGCAAAATGTACCGTACCATTGCCGGCCAAATAAGCGCCGATACCCGAGGTCAGCCAGCTTCCATCCAGAGTAATGGTTCCGGTAGTAGTCGTGAGGGTTCCGGCCAAAACAACATCGCCGGAGACGTTCAGATTGTTGTCTTTGACGCTAAGGACCGACCCGGAAGGAACGGTGATCCCTGCACCCCAGGCAGCAAAACAAACAAGAAATACCGCTGCGAAGGCATAGAGAAGTTGCCCCGCCCTGTGGATTATCTGTCTGAGTATCCCGCTCGCCGGCATTTAAATTAGTATTAATAGAAATAGTTTTTCTTGTATGGATACATCGTAACAAATATTAAATACGATTAAATCTAAATTATGGTTTTCTTTGGCCGGATATTGCAGTGCAGAATTGGGGTTCAAGAAAGAGGGGCACGGACCGCCGTCCGATGCTGGCCAATACCTTCCTGGCCTGCCAACAGGCTGACTTAGAACAGGTATTTGGCTGAACGGATATTCTTTTCCAGATGGAACAACAGGAAACTGTTGAGTATGCGGCGCATTTCCATCCTGATACTGGGCGGCATCCGGAGCTTAAGACACCCGCTCCAGGGTTCTTTCTCGACATACAGAAGCGTGGCTATCGCCCCTTTGGAAACTGGCAGCAAGGCGGTGTCCCTCCCCTGACAGGGACCGCAGACCAGGCCGCCTCGGCGCAGGCTGAAACGCGCCCGGTCGCCTATCCCCTTGCCGCAAATAACGCACGAATCTATATGCGGACGGAAACCGGACAAGGCCAGGAATTTGATCTGAAACATATGCACCAGCCGGTCGATGTCATGGCCACTGCGTTCGCGATCCAGAGCGCGTAAATAATCCAAAAGCAAAGTGAACACACCCGGGTTCGGCTCCTCCGCCGGCATGATGCGGTTGACCAGCTCGGCTCCGTAGTCCGCTGCAGTTATGCGTCGGCTTTCCTGGCGGATGCCGCCAAAAAATTCCTTCATGTCGCAGGCGCTTACCAGATGGATGTCGCTGTTGCGGTACTCGTAATAGACGATGTCATTGACGGAGAATTTCTCCAGGCCAGAACCGAACTTGCGCGGATCCTTGCGGATGCCTTTCAGGACGCCGGTGACCTTGCCGTTCTTACGTGTGAAGAAAAAAGCTATCTTACTGGTCTCGCGGTGGTCGATAGAGCGCAGCACTATCGCTTCGGTAGAAATTATGGCCATAAAGCAGATCCCGGAAGATACTTCTAGCGTCTAACAACAAGCAGTCGGGGCCGATACCGCTGAGAGCAGCGCATCCTCCTGCTTGCGCATGGCGGCGCGCAGGCGGTCGGTCGCGTCGTCCCAGCCCAACAGGTGCAGTATGCCGTGCGCCAGATAACGCTTTAGCTCGCGCTCAAAAGGTTCTCCGTATTGCCGGGCATTACGCCGCGCTTCCGCCGGACAAATGCAGATCTCACCTAGTAGCACCACCGCTCCCATACTGGAACGCGAAGATGGAACGGTCTTAACCCGACGACGGCTGGAAAGGCTGAGCTTGCCCAACGATCCCACCTCTCCACCCAGATCAAAAGTCACCACGTCGGTCACATAATCGTGCCCCAGATGCTTACGGTTCAGCCGGCGCATGTCAGCGCCGGAAAGGAACGCGACAGAAACCCGGCCTGTCCGGACGCCTGCCGCCAGCAACATACGCTTAGCCGCGGCATGCAAAGACCGTAAAGAATTGTCCGGCACCAGATGCTCGACCGCCGGAGCGGCCCATACGTCCACCTCGCAACCGGTGCGCTTCTTGTGTCTGGCAACAGCTGAATTAATGGGCATCTTTCCTGGGGTTGGGATACTTGACGCGCACATGGTACATGGCGCTCAGGGTGCGGGAGAACGATTCACAGATGGTTTCGATCTCGCGCAATGTCAGATTGCACTCGTCTAACTGACCGTCGATAAACTTGTTATTTATTATCTTGCGCACGACTTCGTCGATCCGTGTCGGAGTATGCTCGTCAATGGAACGGGTGGCGCCTTCCACCGAATCGGCCAACATCACCAGCGCCACCTCACGGCTCTGGGGCCGTGGTCCGGGATAACGGTAAGTCTCCTCGCCCAGCTCATTGACCGCGCCATCTTCCAAAGCTTTCTGGTAGAAATAATGGATGAGACTGGTGCCGTGATGCTGCTCAATAAAAGCTACCAGCTTCTCGCTGAGATGGTGCTTACGGGCCAGCTCGACGCCTTCCTTGACGTGATTAAGGATCACCAGGCGGCTCATCGACGGCTCCAGGTCGTCGTGCTTGTTGGCGTTGATAGACTGGTTCTCGTTGAAGTACTCCGGCTTGACCAGCTTGCCCACGTCGTGGTAGTAAGCCCCGACACGCACCAGCAACGCATTCGTGCCGATAGCGTCGGCGGCCGCGCCGGCCAGGTTGCTCACCACCAGGCTGTGGTGATAAGTGCCCGGCGCCTCGAAAGCCAGGCGCTTTAGCAAAGGCTGGTGGAGCGAATCCGAAAGCTCGAGCAGACTGAAGTTCGTCAGCTCACCGAACAGGATCTCGAAAACCTTTAAGGTAGCCAGCACCGCTCCGGCGGAGAGCAATCCGTTCAGCGCCAGCGGCCCCATACAGCCCGCAAAAACAGCTTTGGTCAGTTGCGGGTGCAACAGGAAATACGCAAGGATCTGTACCGCTCCGACCACAAAACCGGCTGTCAGCAACGTGGCGCGGGTACGGGCCTCTCTCACAGCATAGGCCCCGCTCAGTCCGCCCAGAAAGATTACGATCATATAATCCAGATCCATCCCGACGACCAGACTGGCCAGGACCGCCGACAGGAACGCCATCATAAATGCCAGCTGGATGTCGCCGAACAATAGCATGGTGAGCATGGCTATGCTGGTGACGGGGATAAGATATGGATTGAATTGATAATACCGGCTCATGCCGTAAGACAGGGCCAATATCAGCGTCAGAAGCAGGCCGATCTGCACAAGCCGTCCGACAGAAAGTTTCTTGAAGACTACCAGGTGGAAACCGTAAAAGACCACCAGAAGCGGTATCACCATCGACAGACCGGCGATATAACAATATCCCGTCAGCACCAGGAAAATGACTACCGCTACGACCAGACTATTTTTCTTTGTCTTTTTGTCGTTCATAAGCCTCGATGATCTTTTGCACCAGCTCATGCCGGACCGTGTCCTCGCCCGTCAGGTGCACGAACTTGATCTCCTCGATCTGACGGAGAGTGCGCTCCGCCTCCACCAGCCCGATGGGCTGGCCTTCCGGCAGGTCGCTCTGGGTGACATCTCCGGTGACCACGGTCTTGGAGTCAAACCCCAGCCGGGTCAGAAACATCTTCATCTGTTCCGGAGTGGAATTCTGCGCCTCATCCAGCACCACGAAGGCCTCGTTGAACGTGCGTCCGCGCATGAAGGCCAGCGGCGCCACCTCAATGATGCCCTGCTCGGAATACTGTTCCACCTTGTCCGGCTCCAACATTTCATAAAGCGCGTCATAAAGCGGACGAAGATAAGGCATGACCTTCTGTTCCAGCTCGCCCGGAAGAAAACCCAGGTTCTCGCCGGCTTCCACCGCCGGGCGCGTCAGGATGATGCGCCTGACCAGTCCCTTCTTTAGGGCATTGACGGCCATGGCCATGGCCAGGTAAGTCTTACCCGTGCCGGCCGGACCGATGCCGAAAACAATATCGTATTTCTTGATCGCTTCGACGTATTCGATCTGCCCCTTGGTCTTGGGAGTGATGAGCCCGCCCTTGACCGGCAGTTCGATGCGCTCCTTGGCGAGACGCTTTAGCCCGTCGGCCTGCTCCTGCTCGGCCACCCGGGTGGCGTAAACGATGTCACGCTTTTTGACTACGCGACCGCTGCGTACAATGCCGTGGAGATAATTGAATAGTTCGCCGACCTGGTTGACCTTGTCGTCGGGACCTTCTATGCGCAGGCCTTCCTGAGTACGGTAGATCCTGACGCTGAACTCGCGCTCGATGACCTTGAGATTTTCGTCATATTTGCCGAAAAGCGACTGGATGTCACGATTTTCTTCGAACTTGAGGTTCACCATCATGAGCAGGTCTCTCCTATTTGTTCTCCG
>JAAXVU010000031.1 GCA_013335325.1 Candidatus Omnitrophota bacterium
ATGCCAGTATCTTTGTGGCCTATTATGCGTTAGCGGCAGTGATATCTTTTCGTCGGGCTGACAGCGACAATTGGACCGGATGGTTTATTTTGTGCGGTATCTTTTTGGGATTTCTGGCGTCCTCCAAAGATGAGGGCATTGTTTTGGCCTGTTTATGTTTGATAGCGTCGTGGGTTACGGGTGCGGGGCGGGCAGTGCTTTGTAAGCGCAGTTTCTGGCTGGCACTGTTAGCGGCTTTATCTGGCATGCTTATATGTGAAGTGTTGATGCGCGGCGGATTGGTGCGGGCGCCTTTAGTGACATCCTTGAATCAACATTTGGACTGGACCAATCTGTTTGACGCCGGTAGATGGCGAGCGCTGGCAAGTTTTTTCTGGTGGCGTATTTTACGTCATGCAGAGTTTGGCCGGATGTGGATCTGGTTGCCTTTTATATTGCTGGGGGTTTCCGACCGTTTTGTGAGGTTTATCTTATTTGTTCTAACTGGCTATGGGCTGATATTTGCCGTCCTTTATGTGATGGCGGCTGATCCAATTGTTTGGAGGATGGGGGTGTCGCTTAATCGGGTGATGTTTCATGTCGTGCCGGTAATTGTGTTCGGCGTGTTTGTGGCTTTCGCGGGGTTTGCCAGTGGTAAGGGTAAATTATTTCGACAGAACCTTCCAGAAGCAGAATATAGACAGCCCGAGTATTGATCCCCAGCTTACAATTAATATGCACCATCCGGAAAGAGTCATTTCAATGCTCCTTTTTGCTTCTTTCGCTGCCAGGCGGCCTTCACCATAAAAGACAAAATAGCGAAGAGCGCGATCAGCATGAAGCGTGTTGCCAGCACGTAGGGTTTATTGGCTGGGGATATGTTTGCCATGGTGATGAAGGTCCACCATTCCTGTTTCATCCACATGCCTAGCACGAGAATAAGAAATGCTGGGGTGATGTATTTAATTATAAATTTATAAACTTTTGGTATTCGAAGGTCCGCCCCGTGGTGCATCTCCTCCCAGGCGTTGTTTATCCCAAAGACCCAGGCAAAAAGTATTACCTCTATCAGGGCAAAGATCACGATAAGGAAAGTACCGCCCCAGAAATCCAGCTCGTCGACGACTCCATTCTTGAGGAAGAAAATAGCGGGTTGGCAAAGCAGGAAGGCCGCGATGCCGAAGAAGGCCACAGCTCTCTTGCGGCTGATGTCAAATTCATCTTGCAAGAAAGCTATGGCAGGTTGAGCTAAAGATATGGAAGATGTGACGCCAGCCAGAAAGAGCAACAGAAACCAGGCGAAGGAAAATATTTCTGCCATGGGGAGTTTATTCAGTACCAACGGCATGGTGACGAAGCCAAGGTTGAAGGTGCCGGACTTGGCGATGGTTTGTATATCGACAGGCCCGAAAAAGATGAAAGCCGCCGGGATCACAATGCTGCCGCCTATAATTACCTCAGCAAGTTCGTTGGTGCTGGCGGCAGTCAGCCCGGACAGCACTACATCGTCGCCTTTCTTTAGGTAGCTGGCATAGGTAAGAATAACTCCGATACCGACGCTTAAAGTAAATAGTATTTGTCCAGAGGCTTCCAGCCAGACCTTGGCGGATTTGAGTGCGGAAAAGTCCGGGTTCCATAGGTATCCTAGGCCATTGGCAATGTTCCAATCGGGATGGTCTGGATACGGTGCGCCCAGCGTTAGTACCCTTATGACCAGCATTATGGCGCAGGCAAATAGGAGGGGCAGGGCAAAGTTGCAGAGTCTTTCTATTCCGCCTTTGATGCCGTGGTAAATCACAGCAATGTTCAACGCAAATGTGATTAGAAAAAAGAGGTAGGCCCAGCCTATATTGGTGAAGAATTGATTTTGCTGTACGCCCTGATATCCGCTAAGGAAGCTTTGCATGCTGGCTTGGTCGTTGATATGGGTCAGCTTGCCCATTAGGGCAAATGCGCTATAGCCGAGTGTCCAGGATTCAATAAACGTGTAATAAATAAAAATTACGAAAGGACCGAAGATCCCTATGACGCCGAAATAGCGGATGAACCGGTTTTTTTGCCATATGCTATGGAATATCCCCGGGGCAGTGCCGTGTCCGAAGCCGCCGCCAAAGCGTCCCATGGCCCATTCAATCCACATAAGTGGAAGTCCCAGAAGAAGTAAGGCGATTATGTAGGGTATGATAAATGCCCCGCCGCCATTGGCAGCTGCCTTGGCGGGGAAGCGGAGGAAGTTGCCTAGGCCGATGGCAGATCCTGCTACTGCCATTATGATCCCGAGCCGGGAACCCCAAGAGTCTCTAGTCTGTTTCATAATCCTCCATTTGATTGTTTAAGGACGCGATTATTATATTGTATGAACTGTGGGCAGGCAATTTTAAAAAACTTTTTGCGCACAATTATTGCGGGAAGCTGGATATTTTTCTATTCTCGACGAGAAAATTTAAAAGAATACGCTTGAAATTATCGGATATAGGCGTTATATTTTAATCATCAGGTGGGCTCAATTCTTTATGAGCCCCAGCACGGCCGAAAAGGCCGTGAAATATTACGGGCGATGTGGCCCGAAAGAATAAAGTAAAGAAGCTTTAGAAATTTCTTAGACGAAGACGTCTTTGGATCAGTAGTTTATGGTCTAAAGGCGTCTTTTTTTTGCCTTTACGTCCCAAAGACGGGTTGAAAGGTTGATCGGTAGTAGGGCTGGAAACGGGTTAAGGTAAGATATTCTTTAAATAAGGAGACGAACATGAATAGTGGAGATACAGCATGGGTATTGGTTTCGTCAGCTTTGGTTATGCTGATGACACCCGGTTTGGCTTTCTTTTATGGAGGCATGGTCAGAAGAAAGAACGTTCTAAGTGTGTTAATGCAGTGCTTCTTCATACTATGTTTAGTCAGCGTTTTGTGGGTAGTTTATGGGTATAGTTTGGCGTTTGCTCCTGGCAAAGGCTTTTGGGGCGGTTTTCAGTGGGCCATGCTTAATGGAGTAGGGTTGGAGCCTTACAATGATTATTCTGCCACCATACCGCATCAGGCTTTCATGATCTTCCAAGCCATGTTTGCAATTATTACGCCGGCCTTGATCATTGGTGCTTTTGCCGAGAGAATGAAGTTCGCTTCTTTTGTGGTGTTCATGGTCGCTTGGCTGACCTTGGTTTATGCGCCAATATGTCATTGGGTCTGGGCGATCGGCGGTTTTGTGCGCGATATGGGTGCGCTTGATTTTGCCGGCGGAACTGTTGTGCATATTAATGCCGGTATTGCCGCATTGGTGACAGCGCTTATGATCGGTCGTCGTAAAAATACTCAGAAGCATACTCCTTCGCCGCACAATTTGCCTTTTGTGGCGCTTGGTACTGCGCTTCTGTGGTTCGGCTGGTTTGGTTTTAATGCTGGTTCTGCCCTCGGGGCGAATGGCCTGGCGGCTAACGCCTTTGTGGTAACCAACACCGCTGCAGCGGCCGCAGGTTTAAGCTGGGCGCTGATTGAGTGGATGCGTAACGGCAAGCCGACTTTATTTGGCATTGCTTCAGGTGCGGTGGCCGGTTTAGTGGCTATAACACCGGCAGCCGGTTTTGTGAATGTAAGCGGTGCGCTTATCATCGGTTTGCTGGTCAGCGTGTTCTGCTACTTTGCAGCAGTTATTATTAAGCCTGCCTTGGGATATGACGATGCCTTGGACGCTTTTGGCGTGCATTGTGTTGGCGGTATTTGGGGCGCTCTGGCGACCGGGTTGTTTGCAACCAAGGTGGTAAATAGTGCCGGTAATGACGGTCTGTTCTATGGTAATCCGGCCTTGTTTTTCGTGCAGCTCAAAGCAGTAGCTATTACTGTTGTTTATTCGGCAATAGTGACAGCTGTGATCTATAAAGTAGTGGATGTATTGATGGGCATGCGCGTTAACGCCAAGGATGAGGATATCGGTTTGGATCTGGCCGAGCATCATGAGCGTGCGTATACCATGTTGGAATAAGAAGTTCATACTTGAGCTATAGGTGGTTGATTGTTCACAAGCAAGAAAAAAGGAGAACCAAATGAAACTAGTTATAGCAATTATCCAGCCGAGCAGGCTGGAGGATGTGAAGGAAGAGCTGTACCGGGCTGACGTTAACCTGATCACTGTCAGTGAAGTGCTCGGGCATGGCCGCCAGAAAGGTGTCACGGAAATTTACCGTGGCGCCCGGGAGCATGGGAACCTCTTACGCAAGGTACGTTTGGAGATAGCGGTCAACGATAACTTTGTTGAGCCGACTATAAAGGCCATCATAAAGGGGGCCAAAACCGGCGAAACTGGAGACGGCAAGATCTTTGTTCTGTCCATGACAGAATGTGTGCGTATCCGGACCGAGGAGCGTGGAGGCATTGCAATAGGTTAGATGTAATTCTGTTGCAATTTGGCGCGTTTGGCAGGAGGGCGTCGTGAAGAAAATTCAAGGCGCTCTCCTGCTATATTATCTAATTCAAAATTATGACTCTAAATTGACAAACCTGTCTGTTGTGATAAAGTTAACGGAATCCAATAAGTTACATCGTATATTGTCCGTAATTAGGTAATCCGTCTTTTACCTATTCCAGGTAGGATATTCTGCGTACGGCCATAGTTTGATAAAGGGTGTCTGTTTTTCTTTCTGGGGTAGAGTGCATGTCGCAAGGTCACGAAGCATCAATAGCGCAGCCGGAGTTTCCTAACATTGTTTCCCTTCTAGCGGAGCGTTATGAGGGTACTGCGTTCGGTCATTTTCTTGTTACCTGGGAAAGTATTATCTATTCTCTTTTGGTGATAGGGCTGATCACGGTAGCGGCTTATTTTGCTACACGTAAGCGTCAGCTGGTTCCGGGGCGATTACAAAGCGCGGCTGAGTTATTAGTCACGGGTGTCGATGATTTTATCTGTAGCGTTCTGGGGCCCCGTGGCAGGAAGTATACGCCTTTTATCGGCACATTGTTCATTTACATATTGGTGATGAATTATATCGGCCTCGTGCCGTTATTGAAATCGCCCACGGCGGACTGGTCGGTTACTTTTGGGTTAGCTATTATAGTGTTTGTGTATGTCCAGTACACGGCCCTGAAGGAGCTGGGTTTTCTGGGATACACGGACCATCTTATGGGCAAGCCGCGGGGTGTATTGGCGCTATCTATTATTATGCCCATTTTTATGTTGGTACTTCATTTGGTGGGCGAGCTTATAAGGCCCTTAAGCTTATCCTTGCGTTTGCGTAGCAATGTCTGGGGGGATGACATGTTACTGGCCCTGTTGGCCAGCGGTGGGTTGAAAGGTTTACCGGTATTGTTTGTTAATACTATCTTGGTTTGCCTTTTTGCTTTGATCCAGGCTGTTATTTTTTCCCTGTTGACCACTGTTTATTTCGCACTGATTTTGTTGCACGAAGAAGAACATTAATAATACCGGTCACATCTATCAAGGAGGTCGGAATGGATTATCAGTTTGCATTGGCATTAGGATTGCCTATCGGCTTGGGACTGGGCGCATTGGGCGTCGGCGCCGGTTTGGGCAGGGCGGTAGGTGGAGCAATGGAGGCTCTGGGCCGTCAACCTGAGGCTATGACTAAGATATTGATCGTGATGGTCACGGGTTGCGCACTGATCGAGGCGGTTGTTATCTATGTAATGGTCTTTGTCTACGGTCTGGTTGGCAAAATCGGGCATGTGGCGGTGTAAATATGGAACTGTTCAAGCTGCTTAACGGCAACATTGTGGTGGCTCAGATAATCTGTTTCTTTTTGATACTTTGGCTTCTGAAGAAGTTTTTATGGAAGCCTGTCTTCGCGATCATAGATGAGCGAAAGGCCCGCATCGACGGCGAGCTCAAGACAATAGAAAGCACCAAGGCTGACGTGGTCAGGCTGAAGAGCGAGTATGAGTCTTTTATTGCCAAGGTCGAGGAGCTGGCGCAGAAGCGGATCCATGAGGCTGAACTGCAGAGCGAAGCCCGGGCTCAGGAGATGCGCGAGAAGGCTCGCCAGGAGGCTGAACAGATCGTCGAAGATGCCCGTAACGAAATACGCTTTGAGTTCACCAAGTCGCGTGATCTGCTGAGGGGCGACATCGTGGAGATGGTCATCAAGGTTACAGAGAAGTTGATACAGGAGAAGCTCACTTTCGATACCGACCGCAAGCTGGTAGAGAACATGTTAGTTGAGTTGGAAAAGGGCGATGAGAGATAAGATAGTCGCTACAAGATATGCCGAGGCCTACGTAAGGTTTGCTTCGCCTGCTATAGGAATGCCACGGGTTATTGAAGATATGCGGATTACGCATTGGGCATTGCGGGAGGCGCCCAGGCTACGTGAGTTCCTCAGGGCTCCAGAAGTATCCCATGCTGACAAGTTTGCTTTTTTGGACAAGGTCTTTGGCGGTGCGTTGGCCGTTGAGACATGTGATTTTATCAAGTATTTGATCTCCAAGAGACGTATAGATAATCTCGTCGACATAGCGCACTATATCCGTATCGTTTATTCACACGGAGAGGTCGTAGACGTGGTGTTGCGCAGCACATTTCCGCTCGAGCTGGATTTAGTGGAGCGGGTAAAGGATGTATTGGCCAAGCGGGTTGGTCGTAAGGTGAATCTTTATTTCGAGCTTGATCCGGACCTGTTGGGTGGAATCAGGATCACCCTGGGCAACAGAATTATTGATGCCTCAGTGCGGAACATGCTCCATGATTTGAGAAACCAGTTGTTGAAAGCACAGGTGGCAAGATGAGTAACTTGAAACCGGAAGAGATCACGTCGATTATAAGGACCGAGCTGGAGAACTACCACTCGCAATTAAAGACCGAGTCGGTCGGCACGGTCATCCAAGTCGGCGACGCCATAGCCCGTATTTACGGACTGGACGACGTGATGGTGGGCGAGATCATAGAATTTCCCAACGGCGCGATGGGCATGGCTGTGAACCTTGAGGAGGATAGCGTCGGCGTTATTATTTTCGGACGCGACAACCCGGACCGTAACATCAGCGAGGGCGACGTCGTCAAGCGTACGGGAAGAATTATCCGTATCCCGGCCGGTGAGGCTATGAAGGGCCGTGTGGTGAACTCGCTCGGCGTACCCATAGATGGCAAGGGCCCGATCGTGACGGATTCCTACCGCCCGGTGGAGTTTATGGCTCCGGACGTTATATCCCGTCAGCCGATCAATGCTCCTATGCAGACCGGTATCAAGGCCATCGACTCCATGATCCCTATAGGCCGCGGACAGCGTGAGCTTATTATCGGCGACCGTCAGACCGGAAAGACCGCGGTCGCTATCGATACAATCATTAACCAGCGCGGTCAGGATGTGTATTGCGTCTATGTTGCCATCGGACAGAAGATTTCCAGCGTCGTAGCAGTGGCAGAAGTTCTGAAAAAGAACGGCGCGATGGATTATACGACGATCGTCAGCGCTTCTTCGCGATCTTCGGCCTCTTCCCAGTATCTGGCGCCATATTCCGGTTGTGCGCTGGGCGAAGAATTTATGTACCGTGGCAAGGACGTGCTGGTTGTATATGACGATCTATCCAAGCATGCCCAGGCTTACCGGCAATTGTCGCTATTGTTGCGGCGTCCGCCGGGCCGCGAAGCTTACCCCGGAGACGTTTTTTATCTGCATTCACGTTTGCTGGAACGCTCGGCCAAGCTGTCTGATAAGCTCGGCGGCGGGTCGCTCACGGCTTTGCCGATCATCGAAACTCAGGGCGGCGACATCACCAGTTATATCCCGACTAACGTTATCTCTATTACTGACGGCCAGATATATCTGGAGACGGATCTGTTCTTCTCTGGGGTGCGTCCTGCGATCAACGTGGGTCTTTCGGTCTCGCGCGTGGGAGGCAAGGCGCAGGCCAAGGCCATGCGTAGGGTGGCTGGCAAATTGCGTCTCGATTTGGCCCAGTACAGGGAGCTGGTCACGTTCCTGCAGTTCGGTTCCGAGTTGGACAAGGCTACTCAGGACCAGATTACCCGCGGTGAGCGCGTGGTCGAGGTGCTTAAGCAGGGGCAATATCTACCGCTGACCTTGGCCAAGCAAGTCATGATTATTTATACCGGTGTTAACGGTTTTCTTGATGACCTGCCGATTGATGCAGTGAAGCGTTTCGAAATAGAATTCTTCAAGTTCATTGCGACCAAATATCCGGCTATCGAGAAGGCGATCGATGATAGCAGGGACCTGTCGGCGGATAACGAGGAAAGCCTTAAGAAGGCGATTGTCGAGTTCAAATCTGCCTTTCTGGCTAATTAATTTCGGATATACAAATGTCGCAGCAGCTCAGGCAATTAAAAGGACGCATCCGTTCCATAGAGGGCACCTGGAAGATCACCCGCGCCATGGAGATGGTCGCAATGTCCAAGTTCAAAGCGCTGGAGACGCCATTGGACATGACGCGGGCGTATTTTGCCAAGCTGGAGTCGATCGCCCTTAATCTTATCCGAGTACAGGAGGGGATAGCGACGCATCCTTTTCTCCGAAAGAATACAGCCAATGGCCCTCTAGGGCTTTTGGTGGTAGGTTCTGAGGCAGGTCTGTGCGGTATTTATAACGACCACCTTTTTAAAGCAGCAGATGATTTTCTGGATGGGCACCGTGGCCGGGATATAAAGGTGTATACCCTTGGGCGCAAGGCCGTTACTCACTACCGTAAAGCTGGACTGGCTCCCGTGCGGGCTTTTCCGGGATTCCACGGTCGGCTTAAGGCGGACTTTCACGCGCCAATTTATCGTTTTCTTGAAGAGGAGTTCCTGCAGGGGCGGATATCTGAACTGCATGTGGCTTATACAATATTCGAGAACGCGATGAAGCACCATCCAGTGGTGCGCAAGCTGGTCAGCATTGACGTGCCGCCGGGTGGCGAGACTAATTTTATTATCGAGTCCGGCAACCAGGGTATAGGCTCCGATGTTTTACCTATGTATGTCTCGAACCGGCTGCGCCTTATGCTTATGGAGTCGTTTACCTCCGAGCATTCCGCCCGCATGGTGGCGATGAAGGCCGCCAAGGATAATGCCAAAGAACTGATGGGCGATCTGGTTCTTATGCGAAATAAAATGCGACAGGCGATGATCACAAAGGAAGTAATTGAGATCATTTCCTCCGCCGAAGCGTTGAAAGGATAATATCATGGCAAAGGGTGAGATCATTCAGGTTATCGGTCCGAGCGTTGACATCCGGTTCTCGCAAGATGAACTGCCGAACCTGTTGAACGCCGTCAAGGTTGATTATCCGGAACAGAACATAGATCTGACGCTGGAAGTGGCTCAGCAGATCGGTAACAATACTGTCCGTTGTATAGCGTTAGGTTCCACGGAAGGTTTGGTGCGTGGAATGACGGCTGAAGACGTTGGCGCTCCGATAAGCGTCCCGGTCGGACAGCAAACGCTGGGCAGGATCTTTAATGTCTTGGGCGAGGTCATCGACAACCGTGGTCCGGTGCAGGATGCCTCCAAGGTTATGCCGATACATAGAGAGGCTCCCAGTTTTGAGGAGCAGCTTTCTATCACGCATATATTACCGACCGGAATGAAGGTCGTGGACCTGCTGGCGCCTTTGCCAAAGGGCGGCAAGATAGGTCTTTTCGGGGGTGCTGGCGTCGGCAAGACGGTTATTGTTATGGAGCTTATCCGGACTATTGCTTCCGAACACGGCGGCGTTTCGGTGTTTGCCGGCGTCGGCGAGCGCACCCGGGAAGGAAACGAGCTTTATCTGGAGTTGCAGGCATCCGGAGTTATGGAGAAGACGGCATTGGTGTTCGGGCAGATGAATGAGCCGCCCGGTGCCCGCTTCCGGGTCGGATTGTCCGCTCTGACTATGGCCGAGCATTTCCGCGACGAGGAACGCAAGGATGTGCTTTTGTTCATCGACAATGTCTTCCGTTTTGTGCAAGCTGGTTCCGAGGTTTCCACGCTTTTGGGCCGCATGCCTTCAGCCGTCGGATATCAGCCTTCTTTGGCCACCGAGGTAGCGCAACTAGAGGAACGTATTGCGACCACTCGTCAGGGTTCGATTACTTCAGTCCAGGCTGTATATGTGCCAGCAGACGACCTGACGGATCCGGCTCCGGCGACAGTCTTTGCTCACCTGGATGCCAAGATAGTTTTGTCGCGTCAGATTGCGGAATTGGGTATATATCCGGCGGTGGATCCGCTGGATTCGGTATCACGCATGCTGGATCCACGCATCATCGGGGACGAGCATTATCGTGTGGCGCTGGCTGTGCAGAAGGTCCTGCAGCGTTACAAAGACTTGCGCGATATTATTTCTATTCTAGGTATTGATGAGCTGTCCGACGACGATAAGCTAATAGTGTATCGCGCCAGAAAGATCCAGCGCTTCTTTTCGCAACCTATGTTTGTGGCCGAGAATTTTACGGGTACCAAGGGCAAGTATGTAAAGCTCGAGGACACCGTCAAAGGTTTCGACATGATTATTTCCGGCAAGATGGATGATGTGCCAGAGCAGGCTTTTTATATGGTAGGGACTATCGAAGATGTCCTTGAAAAGGCCAAGACGCTTAAGGGAGCCTAAATGCCGTCGAAGTCGTTTCGTCTCAGTATAGTGACTCCAGAGCGTATTTTGTTCGAGGGGCAGGCAAGTTATATTTCTGTGCCCGGAGCGGGAGGTTACATGGGGATATTGGCGGATCATGCGTCCCTGATCACCCCGCTTAAAGCCGGTATATTTCAGTTTCGCACTGCTGGTGCAGTGCAACCTATGGTTTTCAAGACCCGTCATGGCGGGCTTTTTGAGGTGGATCGCAATCAGGTATCAGTTTTGCTTGAAGCTGCGGACTCAGCGGTGCTGGATCCATCATGACGGAGAAGTGGTTTTCTGAATGCTACTTTTTGAGAAATTCGGGAAAATAAACGCAGCGCTTGACATTTTATGCGTCATCTAGTATTTTAAGACTAGAGAAAATCGAAAAATAGGAATGCGAATATGCCTACTGAAAAGCCTTTAACAACTGGTGAAATTGCTGATTTCTGTCACGTACATCTCAGGACTGTCCTTCAATGGATACATGACGGTAAGCTGAAAGCTTATCGTACGCCCGGTAACCATAGCCGGGTAGCGGTAGATGATTTCGTGGCTTTCTTAAAGCAATACAATATGCCTATACCTGAGCATCTGGCAAGCCGTGGCGCCAACCGCAAGCTCCTTATCGTGGATGACGACGCCAATATGGTCAATTCCATCAAGCGGCTTTTTAAGAAAGAATCCGGTTTCGAGATTGATGTGGCTTATGACGGGTTCGAGGCGGGTATCAAGCTTTTATTGTTCAAGCCGGATATCGTGGTGCTGGACATGAAAATGCCTGGAATGAACGGTTATGAAGTAGCTCAGAAAATCAAACGTTCCGCCAATTGCGAACGCACCAAGATTATCGGTGTATCAGCTTATTTCGAGGAAGGCGACAAGGAAAAGCTGTCCAAGATTGGGGTGGAATACTGTTTTGATAAGCCGTTTAATTCGCAGGACCTGCTCGACAAGGCAAAAGAGTTGCTGCAACTTGTCTAGATTTGAAATTATTCTTACCTAGAGTTCTGCATGTTGTTATCCTCCGGACTGCCTGATTCTTTTCGGGAACGTTTGGCTGCCATTATTCCTCCCGAGGATCTTCCTTCTGTTTCCGCTTCTTTTGAAATTCCCGATGTGTCCTGCGCTCGAGTAAATACTTTAAAGTCTGACCTTAAGACCGTGTGCGATGGTCTTAGAAGTCACGGCTTTTCTCTACAACCGGTTCCGCTGGTGCCAGAGGCGTTTGTTCTGAGTGGTGGAGATCGGAACTCCCTTTCCGATGATAGTCTTTTTAAGGATGGCTTGGCTTATCAGCAGGCTCCGTCTAGTCTGTTGCCAGCTGTCTTGTTGGGGCCCAAGCCTGGGGAAAGAGTGCTGGACGCGTGCGCGGCTCCCGGCAGCAAGACTTCACAAATGGCGGCTATGATGCAGGGACAGGGCGAGATAGTGGCCGTGGAATCGGTTAAGGGCCGGTTTTACAAGCTGCGAGCGGTTTGTGAACTATTAGGTGCGCGGAATGTTAGTATCAAACTGGCGGACGTACGTCGCTTGCGTTTTGAAGGTCAATCTTTCGACAAGGTTCTGGTGGATGCCCCGTGCAGTTCGGAGGGGCGTTTTAAGGTCGCCATTCCCAAGAGTTTTGCCTACTGGAGCGAACGCAAGATCAAGGAAATGAGCCATAAGCAGAAGGGCATACTTTTGAATGCAGCGCGCGGGCTTAAACCGGGGGGCGTGTTGGTGTATTCAACTTGCACATTTGCTCCGGAAGAAAATGAGGAAGTGGTCGACTGGTTTCTGCGTAAGACAGACGGAGCCTTCCGGCTAGAACAGGTGGACCTGCCTGGTGTAAGGCGTTATACGGCGTTACTTGGTTGGAGAAATACCGTCTATAAACACGACCTGGCGCCTTGTGTACGGATATTGCCGGGAGAAGGTTTTGGCGGTTTCTTTATTGCGTGTTTTAAGCGGGAAGGGTAGCAGGACAATGCAAGATCAGATCCTGGCTGAAATCTTAAGCCGATGGAATATTGCCTTAGGCAAGATACGTCCGGAATTGCTGATAGCCGGCAGTCCCGAGCGGTCCGAGTACCGCGTTGTGGTGGAATCTGCCGACGGGAGATTGTATATACTGGAAAAGATCGCGTTGCGTTTGAGGGAGCGCAAGACCCGGATCGCACGTACGCTGGAGTCACTGGCGGGCTTTGGTTTGCCGGAGCTTCACCCATATTTGCGTGACGTAACCGGAGAATTCTTGAGCCCGGTGTCGGATGGTCTCTGGCAGGTGGTGACTTTTGTCCCCGGAGTAAATCTAGAACGTCCACAATATGTCCACGAGCACTGGCGGGGCCAGGCTATGGCGGATTTGTTGATCAGACTGCGTCAGGCTGCGCATAAACTGCCGTCGGTATCGAACGAGACGGTCTTCTCACTACCTCATTACATTGATGGATTGATGCGGGCGGTGAAGCTAAACCGGCCTGACATCATGCCGCGCGTGCAAAACATGTATGATTTTGCCAGACAAAATTTGTATCCTGTCTTTGCATCATTGCCGTCGGGGTTCTGCCATGGTGATTATCATCCTGTAAATATTATCTGGAAAGAACGCGGTATTGCAGCGCTAATTGACTGGGAATTTATGGGTATGAAGCCGGAGCTGTACGATGCTGCCAATATGGTCGGTTGCCTGGGGATAGAGGACCCGGAATGCCTCTGGAGCGGATCTGCAGTAGACTTTATTACCGACTTGAAAGCGGCGGCCCTGTGGTCGGATGTTTCTTTCGCCAGCTTTCCGGAGTTGGTCATGTCTTTACGTTTCGCCTGGTTGTCCGAATGGCTGCGTAAAGAAGACGAGGAAATGATCGGTATGGAGCTGGATTATTTTGACGTGCTTAACGCCAACCGGGATGATCTGGCCCGACTTTGGCAATGTCGAAGATAGTAGCTAAGCTTCAGGGCTCGGCGGCGACTAAATATACGTATACCCCAATTCTCGGCAAGTTTTGCTGGGGCTGGCGGGGTAGTACTATTACCGGTAGACAAATATTGGTGGGATCTATGACAATTGCCGACTTGAATAATGGAGATGCTTTCAAGGTCAAGCGTGTTGTCCTGGGCAGGGAGATAGGCAAGCGTCTGGCCGATATGGGCTTTGTGCCTGGAGCGGCGGGTAAGGTGGTTCGTAGTGCCTTATTGGGTGATCCGTTGCAGGTTAAGATCTGTTATTACGATATTTCTTTGCGCAGAAAAGAGGCGAGCGGCGTCGAAATAGAGCCTGAGGGCTCTCAGCCGTCCGGTATGAGTAAGCTCGGTAAGAGGGGCGGGGGCGGATGAGTAAGGTCATTACTATCGCGCTAGCCGGTAACCCTAACACCGGCAAGACCAGCCTGTTCAATGCTATTACTGGCAGTCATCAGAAAGTCGGGAATTATGCCGGCGTGACCGTTGAGAAACGGGAAGGTGTCCGTCTTTATCGTGGCTACGAGTTTCGGGTCTTTGATCTCCCGGGCATTTACAGCCTGACGGCGTATTCGCTGGATGAAGTGGTAGCGCGCGATTTTATCATTGATGAAAAACCGGATCTGGTAGTCGACGTTATTGATTCCACCAATATAGAGCGTAATCTGTATTTATGTCTGCAGTTTCAGGAATTGCGCGTGCCGATTGTTGCGGCTTTGAACCTGGATGACGAGGCGGCTGGCCGGGGCATACGTATCGACGATAAACGTTTGTCGGAGATATTGCGGATGCCGGTCGTCCGGACGGTGGGTGTCAAGGGCTATGGGGTAGAATGGCTGCTGGATAGGGCCATCCAGGTGTTTGAGACTAAGAGTCCGACGGATTATCCAGTCAGCTACGGTGCTGAGTTGGAAGATACCGTCGGTAGCATCCTGCGTGAGCTGCAAAGAGATGCTGCCTTTGCCGGAAAATATCCCATGCACTGGTTCGCGGTCAAGCTGTTGGAAAAAGATGCGCGGGCGATAGAGCTTCTCTCCGGTCATAGACAGGCCGATGCGGTTAAGAAGGTCGTGTGTGACTGCATACGGAAAATAGAAGAGCATTTCGGTCGCGATGCCGCGGTGGTGGTGGCCGAGCAGCGGTACGGCTACATCCATGGAGCCGTAGCCGAGGCGGTCAGAAGAGAACCGTTGGGCAGAGAGACGGTGACGGAAGTCTTCGACAAATTTTTGTTGGACCGTTTTCTGGGGCTGCCGGTATTTTTGTTGATCCTTTGGCTGATGTTTCAGATAACCTTCAAGATCGGGGCCTATCCCATGGGCTGGCTGGAGGCGTTCTTTTCCGGGTTGGGAGCCTGGGTCAGCGCTATCATGCCGGCAGGTTTGCTGCGTTCGCTACTGGTTGACGGAGTCATAGCCGGCGTCGGAGGAGTTACGTCCTTTGTTCCTCTTATCATTTTACTCTTCCTTTTTATTTCCATCCTTGAAGATTCCGGTTACATGGCTCGCTCAGCGTTTATTATGGACAAGTTCCTGCACGTTTTCGGTCTGCATGGCCAATCGTTCTTGCCGATGATCATTGGTTTCGGATGCTCGGTGCCGGCAGTGATGGCAGCGCGGACTCTCAAAAATACCCGCGACCGGATTATTACCGTAATGGTGATGCCATTTATGAGTTGCGGCGCCAAGTTGCCGGTGCATGTTCTGTTGGCTGGGGCGTTTTTTGGCGCGCATGCCGGCAGTGTCGTTTTATCTATTTATATTATCGGGGTTGCGCTGGCGCTTTTTTCTTCGCTTTTGTTCCGCGCCACGGTCTTGCGCGGGGAGTCTACACCCTTCGTCATGGAATTGCCTCCGTACAGGATGCCGACGCTAAAGGGGATATTGTGGCATGTTACTGATAAGACCACCCGTTATTTGCAAAAAGCTGGAATGGTATTGTTGCCGGCCTCCGTCCTTATTTGGGCATTGACCACTTTTCCCAAGATGCCGGCGGACCCGGCGGGCGACGTAATATTGTTGGGGAGTCTTCGCAGCCAGATAGAACAGGATAAATTGCCTGGTAGCGGTGTGGCTGTGGAAGAGATGCGGCTGTCGGCGGAGGCTCGGCAACGGTTGGCCGAAATGCGTTCAAGGGAAGCCCTGGCTTTCAGCTACGCTGGAAGGATGGGCAAGGCCATGGAACCGTTGTTGTCCCCATTGGGCTTTGACTGGAAGATCGGCATATCTGCGGTGACCGGTCTGGCGGCCAAAGAGATGGTGGTCTCTACCTTGGGCGTGTTGTATAAGGTGGGGGCGGTCGATAGGCACAAGGGCGAGAGCTTGCGCGAGGCTTTAAGAAAAGATCCAGTCTTCACTCCGCTGGTAGCCTATGTGTTGATGCTATTTACGCTCATCGTGGTGCCGTGTTTGGCTTCTTTATCGGCCATGTATGCTGAGATCGGCTGGCGCTGGGTTGCATTTGCCGTATGCTATTGGTCGGTATTGGCCTGGGTGTTATGTTTTCTAGTCTACCAAGGCGGAAGGATGATGGGGTGGGGTTTATGACGGAAGGTATCTGGGAAAATATAGTAGTGGCGGTGGTCATCCTCTTATCTGCAGGCTGGCTGGCTTGTCGCGCTTACCGTGCTCTTTTTAAAAGGGCACATAAGCCGGAGGGTTGCAGCGGTTGTGCTCTCGGAAAAGATTGCGATGCGGACTGTGCCGGTGGATCACCTGACAATAACGTGGCCGGATCTCGGCAGCAGTCGGAAAAGTAGGTGCGGCATGTACGGCGCAGGTGATATGGACAAGAATACCTTCAGATTGTTTGATGCGATATCTCGCCGGGCTGGCAAGGCTATTGTAGATTACGGCATGATCGAGAACGGCGATAGGATCGTGGTGGGGGTCTCGGGAGGAAAGGACAGTCTGACCTTGCTGAGCGTACTCTTGCACCGACGGACAATCGCTCCGGTGGATTTTGATATTATGGCTATGCACGTCGATAACGGTCTTCCCGGGCCTGATCTTGAGAAGCTGGAAGCGCATTTCCGCTCATTGGATGTGCCTTACCATATAGAAAGAACCGAAACTTTTCGCGATCAGGCTATTAAGGAATTAAATTGTTTCTGGTGTTCCTGGAATCGTCGCAAGGCTCTGTTCAAGTTTGCTAATGAGTCGGGCTTTAGAA
>JAAXVU010000032.1 GCA_013335325.1 Candidatus Omnitrophota bacterium
ACCAACGTCGTTGTCGCCATC
This sequence comes from Candidatus Omnitrophota bacterium, assembly GCA_013335325.1. GTDB lineage: Bacteria > Omnitrophota > Gorgyraeia > Zapsychrales > Fredricksoniimonadaceae > JAAXVU01. The sequence continues at coordinate 22 of JAAXVU010000032.1, forward strand.
AGGCCCACTGCCATCGCTCCCAAAACTAACATCCTCATACTGCCTCCTTGTAAGTTATTATGCCTGGACCCTTTGGCTTGGGCTACCCTGCGAGTCATTCCGTCTGATCCTGGTTAAAGAACCGCTAGTCAGTGCGCGTCACACGCGGTTGTAATCAAGCCTGAATTACTGATGGCATATTAGGGCCGTGCCTGCGGTTTGTCAAAAAGTTTTCGCAATTCTCTGCTGATACTGCGGGCGTCGCTGTCTTTAAGGGAAGGATAGATGGGAACAGAGACAGATTCCTGCATCAGCCGCTCGCTTACCGGGAAGCCTTTGAGCCCCAAATACCGGTGCAGCGGACGGAAAAGCGGCCGCTCGCACTGGATACCGGCTGCCTGGGCCCGCTTGATGAAGCTTGCCGCATTACCGACCTTGATCACGAAGCGGTACGCGACCCCGGCTGACCCCGCCCGGCCCTGAGGCAAAGTCACGCCGGTCCCCTTAAGCCCTTCTCCGTAAATGGCTGCCAAATTTCGCCGCCGTTCAATAAATTGATCCAACCGGTCCAGCTGGGAGCTCCCCAGCGCGGCCTGCAGATCGGACAGCTTGTAATTGAAACGCACCTGCCAGTCTTCCCGGTGGTCGTAGGACAGCCGGTCCCGGACAGCTTTCATCAACCTCTGGTCATTGGCGACCACCATGCCGCCCTCGCCTGTCGTCAGCATCTTGGTGGCATAAAAGGAAAAGACTCCGATGCGCCCGAGTGTACCGACCGGCTTACCCTTATATAGAGCGCCGGTAGCCTGCGCGCAATCCTCCACCACCGGTACGCCCAACTTGAGCAGCGCCCCCAGGTCGGCCGGTTCGCCCCACAAATGCGGGACAATGATCGCCCGGGTGCGGCGGGTCAGCTTCTTCTTAACGTCCGCTGCGGAGATATTGCCGTCCGCGTAGTCGACATCCGCCAGGACCGGACGGGCGCCCACATAATTCACCGCGTTCAAAAGCGCGGTACAGACGTGCGTCGGGATGATCACGTCATCGGACTTCCCCACCCCCAGGGCCAGAAGCGACAAATGCAGTGCCGCCGTGCCGGAAGAAACCGCGGCAGCCTGGCGCACACCCAGCTTGCGGGCAAAGCGGTCTTCAAAGGCGGCCACTGCCGGCCCCATGGAAACCTGGCCGGAAGATAAAGCCTTACTGACCGCCGCGATATCGCGGTCGTCCAAGGTGGGACGCGAATGAGGGAGCGGGCGCTTGGTCATGCGATCATCTTGAGGTAACGTAGCGGTTTGAAGCCTTCGGCGTAACGCACCTTACCCTGGAAACCGCGAAAATGCGCCACGGCGCGGATGCTCTCCAGCATGTCCAAAGCCCGGGGATGCTGGCGCTCGATCTGTGAACGGTGCAGTTTAACGACCTCGACCTTTTCCTCGAGGACTTCGCTTATGTCCACGAAGATCTCCGGATTGAAGTCGAGCGAGGTGTAATCTTCGTAAAAAAGGACGCGCGGGATGTAGCGCGTGGCCGAGATCACTGCCTTGGCCAGCGCCCGGTGGTCCTGATGGGAGTCTTCCGGGAAGTTGACGTAGACTTCGTCGGGCTTGATCTCGTCGCAGAGCGTCTCGATGAGCGCGATCATCTCCCGGTTAACGGTAAAGCGGGTGTCGATACACTCGCCCCAGAAGACGCGCTTGACGCCGATGCGCCGGGCAGCGTCTTCCTGCTCGCGGATGCGCTGGGCCGGGTCGCCGCCCTGCCCACCTTCGCTCATGATCAGGTAGTAGACGCTGTGCCCGAGCCGGACGTACCGCAACATGGTGCCGGCACAGCCCAGCTCGATATCGTCAGGATGCGCCCCAATGGCCAGTATGTTCATATCTTCTCCCGCCGGGATCTACCGGCACCGCCGTTAACTCTTCCACAACGCAAGGTAATTATCCGTCTTTCACTGTCCGCCGCAAGATTTTTCCCGTAGAAATCACTCCCTTGCTCCGGCGCCCCGCAGGACAGTCAGCGACTCCGGACCGCAATTTAAAAGCAGATCCAAGACCGACAGGTACGGCACGAACCCCTCACCCGCACGACCCCACTGCTGCGGGTAAACCGGATGCCGGTAGGCCTGCACCTCGAGCTGTATACCCGACGAGCTGAACAGCCCGAAATCCATGTATTTCTCGCAACCCGCGCCAGCCAGATACGCGTCGCAATCAAGTGCGCGGCAGATATCCACCAGCCTTTGCGTCTTCCCGGAGGTGACCGGCAGTTCCGAGGAAGTCACGAGGCGGGTCGACACTCCCAGCAGTTCCGCCAGCAAGCGGACCACCGCGATGTTCAGTTCCCCTAGCGAATCCCATTCCAGATCGTAGAGCGCGGACAAACGCGGCCAGTATTGGCCGAAGAACGGAGCTTTCCGGTAATTCAGCTCGACGGCCTTACGGTGCTGTGCCCGCCAGTCCACAGCCGCGTTCAGGCGCACCTCACTTATGCGCTGGCCCAGCCCGTGACGGACCGGCACGGTCAACCACTGCCAGCCCTGCGACGTGCGGATGCGGTTGCGGTTCTGCCATTCGTTCTTCTTGAACTGCACATTGTCCAGAAGGACAAAGACGTCAGCGCGGGCCATCTTCTCGAAATAGCCCAACCACGGCAGATATTGCGGCTGATGTATCGCACACAGCATATTGATCCTCGGGCCGAAAACTGTTACCGCTTGCGGCCAGCCTCCAGGTAAATCTCTGAGATATTATTAACCATCGCCTCGACGCTGAACTTCTGCGTAGCGCGCGACCAGGCATTTTGTCCCATGGTGCTGCGCAGCTCAGGTTCCGACGCCAGGCGACCCAGCGCCCGCGCCAGCGCTACGGCATCTCCGGGAGGCACCAGAAAACCCTGTACGCCATCCTCGACCAGGTCCGGTATCCCGCCGACACGGCTGGCCACGACCGGCCTACCGCAAGCCATGGCCTCCAGCACTGCCCGCCCCATCCCTTCGTTTAAAGACGGCAGCACGAAGATATCGGCCGCCACCAGATAATCCGCCACCCGGTCCTGAAACCCGACGAAGACTACCCGTCCGGCCACGCCCAGGCGGGCCGCCTGTTCTTCTAGAACCTGACGCGCGCGACCTTCACCGACTACAAAAAGCCTGGTACTGTGCACCTTTCCTTCCAGCGCCGCCAGCGCTTCCAGCAAGACGTGGTTACCCTTGATAGGCTCCAGCCGGGTCACGGTCACCAGCACCACTTCCTCTGCCCCGGCGCCGATCCTCCGCCGGCAGTCCGCGCTGGCCGGGATCTCGCGCACCAGACCGTCGAGGTCGATGCCGCTCGGCACCGCCGACCACTGGGCCGGCCGGCCCACGCCATGGGCCAGGTGTTCCGCAATGCCGCGGTCGGTAAGAGCAATAAGCCGGGTTGTGATCAAGGCGGTCCAGCGCTCGACGAGGATAAAGACGCGCGTAGGCAAGGCCGAAAAATAACCGTAAAAGATATGCCCGTGCGGCGTGTGAACAATGGTCCGGACACCGGCCCACTTAGCTGCCCAACGTCCCAGTATGCCGGCTTTGGAAGAATGGGTGTGGACAATATCGTACCGTCCCCGACGGATGATCCGCCGCAGACGCAATAACGCCAGGATATCCAGCCAGGGATGCACGTCGCGCACCAGTTCTGCGACAAACGTGCAACGAATGCCGCGCTCGCGGATAAACTCCGCGGCCCGCCCTGTCGGGTCAGTTGTGCGGCCGGCCACCAGGTCGACCTCATACGAATCTCCATCCAGACGTGATACTGTTTCCAGGGTGTTGGTCGTCGATCCGCCCGGATCCAGCCGGGTGATGATATGCAGCACGCGCAAACGTTTCATCTCAGACATGGACGTCCCTCCGGAAAATTGGATCGAGTTCCGGGCAGCCGCAACGGTAATCGAACTTGTCCCGCACGCGCTTTTTCCCCTGTTCACCCAGCCTGGCCGCCAAAGCGCTATCAGACAAGAGACGACTGACAGCACCTGCCACGGCAGAGGGATCCTCGGGGTCGACCAAAAGCCCGCTCTCGCCTTCGGCTACCGCATCGCGAACACCGCCGGAGTCGCCAGCCACTACCGGCTTGCCGCAAGCACCGGCCTCCAGGAATACCATGCCGAAACCTTCCGTATCTCCCCGCTCGCGGATCTCCCGGCTGACCATGACGAATATCGCGCAAGCAGACAAGAGCGCCTTCTTGGTCGCGTCGTCGCCTTGGATGAACCGCACCGACTCCGTCAGCCCGGCCTCTTCCACCAGCCGATGCAGCCTGACGCTGTCCGGACCGCGGCCGAACACAACGTACACAGCCTCCGGCGCTGTCCTCAATATCTCCGGCATGGCAGCGATCATTTTGTCGAAACCCTTGCGCTCGACCAAACGCCCGACGCTAAGGATGAGCCTGCGGCCAGCCAGGCCCAGGCCTTCCAGCACAGGCGCACGGTCCGCCGCTACGGTGAATGCATCTGAATCGATCTTGGGCCAGGAAAGTAATATTTTGCCCTCCGGTATCCCCATCTCCTGAAGTTTTACGGCGGTAAAACGGTTACTCACCACGATATAACTGGCAGAGGCCAATATCCGGTCCAGCCACGGCCTAAGCCAGGGCTTGCCGCGGTGCTCCAGGATATCGGCAGAGTGCGAATAAATAATGTAGTTTAGCCCGCGCAGCCGCTTGAAAGCCAGGCCGATGAACCCCGTCGAAAGGACGTGCGCGCAGTGCAGGTACGCCACCCCTTCCCGGGCCAGTATGGTGCGGGCAAAGAAGAACGGCAGGACGATCTTAACGAGCTTCTCCAGAAGCGGTGTGCGTATGACGTAGGGCCGGCGAATGATCTTAAAGGCTTGCGCGCGGTCAAACTCGCTGGTGTCTCCGCAAGCCGGCGCCAGAACCATAATATCTGCCGCCGACAGGGCGCGACACAGGTGGTAAAGGAAAGAAGACTGCCCTCCCAGGATAGGCGGAAAATCATTGGCGATAAAAAGATGTCTGGCGGACCTAAGGCTCTTGGTCTCCGTCATAAAACCATGTCCCTCAGGAAATCAAACATGCGTTTGGACAAGGATTGCTCGCTAAGCTGGGCTGCGCGCACCACGCCCCGGCGGACCAGCTCCTTGCGGAGCGTATCGTTACGCAGCACCTCGACGGCCGCATGTGCGATCTCCTCCGGACGGGTGGCGTCGATCATAACAGCCGCGTCGCCCACTGCCTCGGGCAAGGAAGTCGCTTTAGAACAAACCACCGGGGTACCACAGGCCATGGCTTCCACCGGCGGCAGGCCAAAGCCTTCGTACAAAGAAGGCATCACAAAAAGTTCCGCCCCGGAATAGAGCGTACGCATAACGGTCTCATCGACAATGCGGTCCGTGAAAACCACCTGCCCGTCGATGCCGAGCTCCTCGGCCTGACGTGTCAAGCGCACAGCTCCGGCATCCCGGGGACCTACCAGGACCAGCTGCAGGTCCTGGTAACCTTCCATCTGCCGGAAGGCCTCAAGCAAGACCGGGACGTTCTTGTGCTCCTTGAAATTACCGGCGTAAAGCAGATACCGGCCGCGTATGCCGAAACCCGCCTTGACGGCTTCCCTACGAACCGCATCCGTATCGGGGCTGTACGCGGAGCTGACGCTAAGCGGTATCACCTCGATCTTCTTGCGGCTGATGCCGTAGACCTTCATGATGTCGTCTTTAGAGAACTGCGAACAGGTCAGTATCTTGCGGGCCTTGTTAAGACACATCCGGCCGAAGGTGTGGTAATACAGCGCACCCTGGTAACCCAGGAGACTGCGATATTTGGGGAACCGCAGGTAGATCAAATCCAGCACCGCGCAGACACAGCGGGCTTTTGTCAGGAGCGGCAGCTTGTAATAAGGCGAATAAAAGACCTCGATACGCTGGTTCTTCATGGCCAATGGCAGCTTGACCTGGTCCCAGAACCTCGTCGAGTCTTCCAGCATGACGTGGTTTTCTATCCGCGACCCGAACGAGAACGGCAAGGGCCGGGATGAAAAAAGCGTCAGCCGGTCATTGTGCAAGGTCTCGGATGCATAACGTAAAAAGTTGAAAAGCGCCCGCCCGATCCCGGTCGATACGCCCCGTTCTATTTCCCTGGCATCGATACCCAGTCTCATATCTTCATCCTTCCTGTTAAACGGGAATAAACATCCTGTGTCTTTGCGGCCTGGGCCTGGACAGTAAAGCTTTGCTCCACACACACGCGCGCGGCCTGGCCGTACGCATGTCCAGGACCCGCCGGGTCCAGCAGTTGCTCCAACGCCCGGGACAAGGCCGCTTCGTCGCCCGGCTCAGTCAGGATGCCGGCCACTCCGTCCGCAACTAATTCCGGGTTGCCGCCATCTCTAAGCGCCACACAGGGCTTGCCCATGGCCATGGCCTCCAGAAGAGCGCGGGAACAAGCCTCCCGACGCGTCACCGCACAGTACACGTCCATGGCCGCCAGCCAGGGGCGCACGTCATCCTGAAACCCGGCGAAGACCACCCGGTCCGCCAAGCCCAGCCGTGCGGCCGTCTCCTTAAGCTCCCTTAGCCGGTCGCCCTGATCTGCGCCGAACGCCCCGCCCACTACCACCAAAGATACCGACGGGTCCTTCCGGACGAGCAAGGACGCTGCCTTGAGAAAGGCCTCCACTTTTTTGCGCCGGTTCAGATTGGAGACCACCCCCACCAGCTTGCCCGCCGCCGGTAGGCCCAGCCGCTGCCTGGCCTCGCCAGCATCCGCCGGACGAAAATGTTCCGTATTCACTCCATTATAAACCACCTCGACCCGCGACGGGATCTGTCCGCCACGTTCAAAACGCCGGGCCACTGCCTTGGAATTACAGATGATCGCATCCGGCAGTCCCGCCAGCATCGCGGAGATATCCCACTCCCGGCCGTAAACCAGGTTGCGCTCGTGCCAGATGACCGGGGTACCGGCCTGGCGTCCGGCCAGCGCCGCCAGAATATTGTTGCGAGGAGAATAGGAATGGATAAGACTTATTCCCTTCTCTGTCACCAGCCGCTCCAGAGCTCTTTTGGCTGCCAGTATGCCTGCGGCGTTCCAGGGCCGCAGTGCCGGCGCTGCCCAGACCACGCATTCCACGCCCAGCGCCCGCGCCTTCTCCGTTAAAGCGCCGTCGGAAGGAACCGCCAGAAAACATTGGGAACGCGCCCGGTCCAGGTTCTCCCACAAGGCCAGGAGGCTGCGCTCGCCGCCGCTTATTTCAGAGGTATTATGCAAATACAGTATGTTCATGTCCTGACCGCGGCTTCGTAGAACGACTCCAGGCGGCGGACCATGGCCTCGACCGTGAACTCCCTGGACCGCTCGCAGCCGGCCGACGCCAGCTTCTGTGCCAGCCCGGGCTCATCCATCAGACGCAAAATCGACTGGGCCAGCCCCTGTTCGTCTCCCGGCCGTACCAAAATGCCGTCCTGTCCGTTATGGATTATCTCCGCTGCGGCTCCGTCGTCGGTAGAGATGACCGGCAGACCCGCTGCCATGGCTTCAACCAGACACAGGCCGAACGCCTCGGTAAAAGTCGGAAACGCAAATATGTCCATGCAGGCCAGAAGATCCGGCACGTCCGTCCGCTTGCCTGCAAAGACAACATGGTCGGCGATACCCAACCGGCGGGCCAGCGCGCGCAGGTCGTTATGCAGCGGACCTTCTCCGACGATAAGCAAACGCACCTGCGGTTTTCTCATGAGCACCACCAAGAAGGCCTTAAGCAGGCAGTCGTGCCCCTTGTCGGCGATCAGGCGCGAGACGTTACCGATAACAAAATCATCCTTGCCCAGACCCAGCGAACGCTTGAGGGCCTGCTTGCTGGAGAGCGGCAGCCCGGCGGTAAAAGCCTCGCGGTCGATACCGTTATAGATCACCTCGAACTTCTCCGGCGGCAAGCCCGTGGCCTGCTGCATGTGATCACGGACATGCGCCGAGACACAGACGATCTTGCGCATACCTACGGCCATCACGCGATAACGCACGGCATGCCGCGGCAGCTCCGGATAGGGATAACGGTGCACGTGCGCCACCATCGGGACCCGCGCCAGCCGGGAAGCCAGGAAGCCCAGCGAATCGCTGTCGATAAAATGCGTATGCAAGATATCCGCCTTGGTCTCCTCGAGCATGCGCGCGATAGTACGCACCGTTAAGAGAGAGACCACCTTCTTAAGCGGAAGCTTTACCGTCCGGGACCCCGTCTGGCGTATGTTCGCGGCCAGATCGTCGTAATCGTTCCAGTAGAAAACCTCCAGCTCGAAACGCGAACGGTCAATGAAACGGCACAGGTTGTAAACTACGTTCTCCGCCCCGCCCCCGAAAGCGATGCCGGGAATGAGTTGGACCACCTTGATCTTCTTGCTCATAGTTCTCCGTCAATGTTCCCCCGCTACATTCTATCCTAAGGAGGGCAATAATATCCGACTAAAGCGTTTTTTCCCTCTCCGGCTCACGGCGTCCAAGAAACGCACGCGCGGCCCGCATCAAGAAAGGCGAACGGCGCACCGCCTCCCGGATCAACAGCATTACCGCCCGGCTCCGGGAACGGGCCAGGCTCAGGTTGCGGGTATAACGTACGTGGTTGGCGAACCGCGTCTTGTAGAACTCGTCGCCCCGGGTAAAATCCAACTCCTCCAAACCTTCTTTGCGGCCCGCGCTGATAACCTTCCAGAGAAAGACTCCGCCGGGATAATGGTCGGCCTCGGCCGGGTCGAACGACGGCTTGTACCAGACCAGGGTCTTTCCGTCCTGGAACCCGAAATGGAACGCGATCGGCCGGCCGGCCACACGCAAGGTGGAAAATACCAGACGTCCTGTAGGCGCCATCTCTGCCGTCAGTCGGCGGTAAAACTCGCAATTCTCCTGCTGCGCAAAAAGGCTTTGCGGTCCGCGCAGAGCCCAGCGCCGGATGTGCTGGTCAAAGAAGTCCGGCAGAGCGGCCAATATCTCCTGAGGATCGCGGGTGGTGACCAACTCCAGACCGCCCTGGGCCTCGTAATATTTTGCGCTGCGACGCAGGCTCTTTTTTGCCAAAAGCCGCTCGACAAAGGAGTCCTGTCCCTTAAGCAGCAAGGTCGGACACGGTACCAGGGACCCGCGCACCACATGCCACACCCGTCCTGAACGCAGCGCTTCCAGCCGGCCTACCGTCGGAGACGCCGCCGGCAGGTTGTTAAGCTCAAGCTCATCTGCCGCACCGCCCTGGGCGAGCGACGCAAGCATCTCATCAATACAATCAACGTCCCGGGGTGCGTAAATAAAGTCGGTGTAATCCGCACGCCCCTCGCCGATAAAACGGAGCACACGGCGTCCGCGCCGTTCTTCCCTTCTAAGTGGAGACAAGGCCCGCAGGTTGCCGCTGTCATCGTAGACGCAAACCAGAAATAGCCCGTCGGCAGTGCCGTAAGTATCCAGCCAGGCGCGGTGCCATTCGTAGGTCTGGAAGGCAGTACCCGTCGCCGAACCGGCGACCAGGCCGTTCCAGGCCTCGCGTTTAAGGTCCTCCAGCTTGTTATGCACAACCAGCGACATGCGGCACCTTTCCTTTAGAGGGGCGTGTTTGCTCCAGCTGCCTGCGCAAGGCCGGCAGCACCAAGGATATCTGCAGAGCAAAAGCCGCTGTGTCCATCCAGTTTAGCACCGACACCCGGCGTAAAGTCAAAAGGTCATCGCCCCGGGTTACCAAACCCGGTACCGTCAAGAAAGCGCAACGAAAACCATCGGCGGCCAGTACCCGGCGGGAGATCTCATTGTGGTCAGCCGCACCGCCGTTAGGATAGGCAAAATACCGGCACGGCGTCTGCAGCTCCTGCTCCAGCCTCAAACGGGAATGTCGGATCTCTCTGCCAGAGACCTCCTCGGTACATCCGGACAAAATTACGTGTGTGCGGGTGTGCGCGCCGAAAGTCATCAGACCGCTCTGCCGCATCTCCCGCACCTGGTCCCAGTCCAGCGGAAACAGCGGCTCCGGCAGCTTAGCCCTCCGCCCGTTGTCACCGCCCAGATCAACCTCGACGGCGGCGAGCATTTCTTCGAGCTTGTCATGCGCCAGTGTTTTCAGCCGCGTCTTCAGGTCCCTGACGCAGGCCTGTCGTGCCGATGCGCCATTAAGGTCGTATTCCAACTTCACTCCTTCGATATTTACCGCCAGTTCCTTCCGGTCTGTCTGCACGACCGCGCAGGCCAGACGGTCCACCCACAATGGCGCTTCGCCATCCAGAAACCCTGTCGTCAGGAAGACCGTGGCCGGGATCTCGTATTTCAGAAGTAGCGGAAAGGCGATGTCCCGCACCGAGCGGTAGCCGTCATCCATTGTAATTACTACGGCGTTGTCCGGCAGCGGACGACCGCCCTCCAGACAAGACAAAGCGGTCTCGAGGGATACCGGCGCGTAATATTTTCTAAGATAGGCCAGCTGGGACTCGAACTTCTTTGCCGGCACATGGATGCCCCACAAAGGCGCCATATCCCCGGACTCCTCCTCCGGAAGGAACCCGTGGTAGGCCAGGACGAGCAGTTTCCGTCGCCAGATAAACCGGGCGACGTGCCCGGCACCCAACGTATGCATCAGCCGCAATAACTTCCTTTTCATCGACACCTTTCTGGTAGCAAAAGCCGCGCGATCATTGGGCGGCCTCATCCAGGAACTGCTGCATGCGCACCCGCCAGGAATGGCGCTCGAGCGTTTCCTGACGTCCGGCCGCGGCGATACGGGCTCGCTCGTCGGGATGCGCCAGGTAATGCTGGACCTTGGCGTACAGGTCCTCCGCGTCGCGAAAATACACCACCTGTTCGCCGTCGCGAAAAAGGCTTTGCGCATCCCGCTGCTCATCGCACAAAACAAACGCCCCGCAGGCCAGGGACTCGAAAAGTTTAGGACTGGCCTGGCAGCAAGGCGTGATGCCGTCCTGGTAATGCACCACCACCACTACCTGCGCCGCAGTGTAGATCTTGCGCCATTCGTCGTGGGCCACCCGTTGGTCATGAATAAAAGGCCGTAAAGGTGACCTCTTCCCCACCCGGTTCCAGTACGGACCCCAGATGCCCGGCTCAAACTCCGCCAGCGGCTCCAGCATTTCCGCCCGGTTGGGATAATAGGACCCCACGAACGCCACATCCCGCGCATATCGCAGACGGTCGGTGCTGTCGAGCTCCGCCGGACAATGCAGCCCGTGGTCGCAGGCAAAAGGCAGCCAGACCGCGGGCGCCTGCAGGGCGGCTTTGGCCTCCAGGATATCCATGGCTTCCGTCCCCGAGCAAAAGACCCGGTCGTAGGCCGGTGCGCTGCGGATCACTTCCTTGAAATCATGCGGCGGGTCCGTGGTCCACAGTGACGTCCGCGCCCCCAAGCTGGAGAGCTCCCGCACGGCCTCAGGCGCCACATTGCCGCCCACGACCAGGCAGATATCGGGTTTCTCCCGACGGGCCAGTTCCACCAGATTGCGACTGTTGCGGGCAACATCCCAGCGCTGACACCAGACGCAGGACTGACGCATGACCCCCGGCAGCCGGTAGTCGCGGGTATCGAAAAAGAGCACCTCGTGTCCCAGTTCCCGCAAAGCCTTCTCGCGGCACTCCACGGTATTAAAAAAGTACGGGTTGTGGTTACCGCACACAATTAGTTTCATCAGCGGCTCCTTTATCATTTCCGTCGGCAGCCAGACGATCCAGCGCCTGCCGGTCCAGCACGCACAAGGCTCCGTCCTTAAAAACGCAAAAAGTCTCCGGAACTCTCAGCAACACAAAGTTGCCATGACAGCGGGTCTGCTGGCGGATCTGCGTCTCAAATGGCTCGAAATAGATGCCCCGCGACATCCGCGGCGGCAAGAAGTCGTCACGGTCCAACACCAGATGGGTCAGTCCGTTGGTACGCATAAATTCTACAACTGTCTTAGCCTGGCCGGAATAGTAAGCCTGAAAAAGATCTCGCGTCCTTTCCGACACGGTCTGCCAATAACGATCGTAAAGCGGGACCGACATCTCGAAGTTGACCCACACCCGGCGCCGGGCAAAAAGCGGTATGCCGTCGGCCAGGACCGGATGCGCAGCGATCAAGGAACTATCCGGCAAGGTCGCAAGGTAGCTGTAAAGCGCCCGGTAGCGGGAATAATCCTGCAGGCCGGCGTTCTTGATCAAAAGCACACCCGGCACGATCACCGCCAGACAGGCTGTCCACGCCAAGGCCCGGCGCAGACTACCGGAAAGCGCGGACACGCTGGCACCCAGGGGAACTAAAATAAATAACAACGCCAGCACCGGCAGCGTGTAGGACAGGTACCGGTCCGGCGCGTAAAGCCTAAGCTCCACCAGCGAGGACAGCAGATAAAGAAATACGCTCGCCGCCAGGACCGGCAAAAAGAATCCTGTCAGGGCCAAACGCGCCCGACGCCGCCACCAGAACCAGGCCGCCACCGCTGAAGCCAACAAGACCAGATGCGCACACGACAATATCTGTTGGACGAAAGACGGCAAAGACGACTTCCACAGTACCCGGAAGACAAATATCCCCTCCTCGGCAAAACGCGCCAGCGCGCTAAAGATATTCTCCGGCGGCCAGACCGCCCAGCGTCCGGCCGATGTCAGTTCAGGCATGGCAGCGACCGCCCGGCGGTCCAGAAGAACGCCGATACTTGGGTCCGCCGACACAAAGGCCTTTACCGCCAAAATGCCCAACCCGAAGATAAGTGAGTAAAGAAGCAGCCTTGGCTCTCTACCCGTCGATGTCGCCCCTTCCGTCCGGCCCGGCAATGGCAGCAGAGTCCACAGCCAGGTCAGTGCGCCCAGGGCAAATATCACCGGGAAGAACAGCGCCGCCAGCCCCAGTGTCACCGTCATCCCCACGGCCCGCCTCTCCAGAAAATAATAAAGGAAAGCTGCCAGCAAGGGATATCCGAAGCTGTGCGCGTGTCCTCCGGTCATGTGCTGAAGAAAGATCTTCGTCACCGCAAAGGACATGGCGACGAGGCAGGCGGTCAAGTCGTCGGTGGAAAGACGGCGCGCGAGGCGGAAGATAAAGAAACAGGTCACCGGCAGAAGCACCAGCGGCAGTACCCGGGCGAAGACCAGCGGATCTGTGAAGATAGCCACGAGGTGGTAAAGAACAAGTACGCCGAAGGGCTGCAGGCTCTCAGCGTAGCGCGCCAAAAGGTCACCGGCGAACAGCCCCGGTATCTGAAAAGAGCGCATCCACCAGAGGTGCTGGCAGACGTCGTCGTTGACGAGATACGGCGAGCGGAAAGCCCCCGCCTGGGAATAAAGGGCCGCGGCCAGGGCGAACAATACCGTCGCCAAAAGCCAGCGCCGCCCCGAACCTGAACCGTCAGGGCTCGACAAAAAGGGCCGCTCGCAAACAAGCCAGGCCGCTGCCTTGACCGCCTCGATGGGCCGGCCGCGGGACGCTTCGCGGAAATAACGCCAGACCTGGCCCCATCTGCCGACGAAAGAATTCAGCTTGGCCAGGCGCTTTAGGTGCACCACTCGCGCCTGCGGGTTTCGTTCGAACTCCCCGGCATACTTGGAGAGGATCAGTTCCCGCGCCGCAATGGCCCGCGCCGGGTCGGACGAGATGCGCTCCCCGCAATCGCGCACGGTCGCGAGTACGTCGGGTATGTAATCAAAATGGAAGCGGGCCGAGACCCTGAGCCACAGGTCCCAGTCCTGGGCACTGGGCAGGTTCTCGTCAAAGACGCCGCAAGCGGAGAAAACTTCGCGGCGCACCAGTCCGAGGATACCACCGGACTTCTCCCCTCGCAGCATGGCCGCGTGCACGTCGCCGCGGTGGCGCGGATAGCGCACCTGGCGACCGCCCTGGCGGCCCACATCCTCCACCGCGCAGTGCAGCACCCCGACATTCCCGGCACAACTTTTCATAGCGGCCGTCATCTTGCTTAAAAATTGCGGATGCCAGAGATCGTCGTCATCCAGGAACGCGATAAACTCACCGCGCGCGGCAGCCAGCCCGGTGTTGCGGGCAGCGGCAGCCCCGCGATTCTCTCCGTGCGCCAGGTAAACTATGCGCCTGTCAGCGCAAGCCTCGACCGTGCCCCGGGCCGACGCCCCGGGGTCGTCGTCGACCACGATCAGTTCGAGATCAGTGAACGTCTGCGCCAGAACGCTCTGCACGGCTTCCCGGAGAAGGCCGGGCCGGCGAAAAGTCGGAATGATCACACTAACACAGGGCCGGACAATTTCGCTCATCGCTCTCCTTTGTCAGACCGCACGCGGTACACCCTGTAAGGCCCGGTCTGGAATTCCAGTTGTAACAACTTTGGGTCACTTATCAGGACCGGCCCGACCACAGTGCTGGACTCCCGTATCCGGCTGTCGTCTACCAGCCACTCGGCCCGACGGGTGCGCAGCAAGGCGTCCAGCTCGCGGCTCCCCATGGTGGTGACGCTTATGTCCGGCGAACGTCGTGCGGTATAAACAAACAGGGCGGCCGGGTCAAAGCTGACCACGGCCTCGCCAGGCGGAACGTGATCCCGCACCCAGCGGTACATCTCCGGCTGCGGATCAACCGTCCGCACCAAAGGCGCCGCAACGCTGGTCCACGGAGCATGCAGTCCGTAGACCACCGCCGCGCCCACGGCCAGCGAAAGCAATACAGCCTGCCGCCAGAAACTGGCGGCCGCCAAAGCGACCAGCTCGCCTAACCCGTGCCAGAAATAATAGAGCAGGAACGGCACAAAGGGCGTAACGTAGCGCGCGCCGGACGTCTGCACCCAGGGCCAGGAGGCCGCCACGAAAAGGTACCCGGCCACGTAGATATCCATCACCCGCCGCCGGAGAACAAGTTCGCGCCCCAGGCCAAAGAGACAGACCGCCGAAAGCAGGAACGCGCCGGCCGAACGACCGCTAAAACGGATATTGGACAAAGCCTGCGAGATAGCATAAAAAACAAACGCATAGATCCCCCGCAGCCAGCGCATGGAAAACTGCAGGACTCCTGCGCCCTTCCCCTCGTCTCCGGCGAGAAATTCATACCCGTAGCTCTGGTGCGATATCTGGAAGACGACCAGCTGGCGCACCAGCCACAGCGCCACCACGGACGAAACGGCCCAAAAGAGGAACGGCCGGCGGCAAAGCGCACGCAGCCCGCCCGCCTCCTGGTCCAAAGCCATCCGCAGGAATACCGCACCGATCAGGAATATTCCCATGGAACGCATCAGGAACGCCGCCGCCAGCGTAACGGAGAGCAAAACCTCCAGGGTCAGACTGCGTCGCTGGTAACGCTCGTAGCCCTCCCAGAACAACAAAGCCAGAAGCGACAGGAACAGATAGGGTATCTCGGAAAGGATACTGCGCCCGTAAAGGAAGATGAGCCCGTTTACCCCCGACATGAAAGCCACTGCCAGGGCCGTGATATCTCCGGCCGGGCGAAAGAGCAGAAATACCAGAAAGATCGACGCTGCCGCCAGGGTCACGATCAGCGCACGCACCGCCGGGACATCCAGGCCTGAGTCGGTCAAGAACGGCACCAAAAGGGCCGGGAATCCCGGCGCCAGTTGACCGTGCGGCCGTTCCCCCACTGACCAGGTCGACCGCAGATCGCCGTGATCTTTCAGGGAACGCGCCAGAAGCATGTAGACGCAGGTATCTCCACCGGGAAGAATGCGCTCGGAAAAGTCCACGCGTGACCACAGAGACGCGCCAAAGATCAGGGCCAGCGCCAGGGCTGCCGCCGGACCATACCATGCGCGGAGCCGGGACGCGGCCGCTGTCGTCATTGTCCGGGCCGTTCGGGCGCTGCCGCCGGAGCCGATGACTCTGATGCCGGAGCCGCAGGGGCGGTCACGCCAGGGGCGTTCGCCGCCGGTTTGTGGTAACCGTAGATAGCCCCCCAGCCGTCGCGCAGGAACGTCGACAAGGGCACGGACCGGGCCACTGTCCACCAGACCTCTTGCGGCCGGAAACCGGCTTCCGCAAAGATCACGGCCACGCCGCGCTCATCGACAAAGTGCTTGCGCACCTGGTCCGCCTCCGGAAAATAGGCCACGTCAGCCTTATCCTGCGGGATCAGGATCGCCGGCCGGCCGGCGTAGAAATAGAACGCCTGCGGGTCGTTGGAATAAACCGGTACCTCTTC
>JAAXVU010000176.1 GCA_013335325.1 Candidatus Omnitrophota bacterium
ATTGCCTTGCCGTTCAACAACACCCTTTGAATACGATATTGCCCAAAATCCAACCTTTCAGGATTCACATACTGGACCGTTATTTTCCGGCCAGCGAACTGACAGGCAACTGTGGCCAGACCAGAGGAGAACTCTTCCTTAACCAGCCTGGGCGCCAAGACCAGATCGCCCAATTCTCCGCGAACCCCGTAGGCCATGGTCAACAAAGTCAATATATACCAGCTGGCCGAGCCTGTCAGAAAGTGATACATGCCGCGCCCGCGCGAGTCGAAATACTCGGGAATACCGGGATAGATCTGTGCGCGTTCTCCGTCGACAGCTAAATTATAAATGGAACGTAATACTTCATACCCTTCGCGCGCAAAGTTCTGCTTGTAAAGCGCATAGGCATACATGACCGACATGTGATTGAAGAACGCCCCGTTCTCCTTGGTGCCAAAAGCGAAACCGAACGCACGCCCCATGGCCAAATAATGCCGGACCCCGAAATCAGTATTAAGGCGAAAGCCTCCCAGTTCCCGGTCCCTGAGATATTTATTAACCGTCCGGACCACTTTCTTGATATCGTCCTGAGACGCCACGCCCTGCATCACAGGAAATACCTGGCCTGTCAGCGTCATGCGCATTCTGCCGTCGCATTTTCCTTCCACGCGCCTGCCGTCGTTATCGTAATATCCATTAAATAGAGAAAACGTTTCTCCGCTTTCCTCAACAAAAAACATTTCCTGGCTGCGAATTTTTTCCGCGGCCCAACGCCCTTTGCGTCTAAGATCCCGCACCACTTCACCTACGTCTAGCCCAACCGTTTCGCCTGACAGCTCCGGCTGCACCGACTTAAAATATCCCTCAAACAGCAGACGCTTTTTAGCCGCCGCATCGTCATAATTTACCGACTGGTCTAACGTATCAAACAAAGCCTTAACTTCCCGGGCGACCACAATATCTTTCAAGCCACGCGCCTGTGCCAGCCGCTCCAGCAGGTCAGCGATCTGCAGAAGGTTTCCGGCATAGAACGACATGAACGCTACGCTTTCACCGCGCCGGAAGGCCATGTCCAGACCGTCGTTCCAGTCGGCGCTTTCCAGCCGGGTGATATTATGCTCGCCGACATTAAAGAACTGCACCAGATTTTGCACCAAGATATGCTCCAGCACGGTGCCGCAATATACATTCCCCCGACGGTCCTTGAGGCGGTTTCCGTATTCCGGCCTCCAGGCAGAGTTCTTCTCCATCGTGCGGGACATCTGCGGGTCGACAAAATACGGCGTTCTCTCGAAAAGCAGGTCGGCGTCTCCGGTCTGATTGATATAAAGCAATGTTGTGGCGAAAGGCCAGGCGCCGTGGTCCATCCACACGCGAGTGATGGCATTGCGATCGGCGACAAACTCTCCGGGCTGCTGCCCGATAATAGTCGCGTTGGAACCGTCGATGCGCACGCCGCCGAAATTATTGAGAAGGCTGTCCCGTACTTGTTCGGGCTCGATAAGAATAAGCGACAGAAGGTCCTGCCAGATGTCCCGCCAGCCCTTGCCGCCCTTGCCGTAATCGTGGTCAGGCAGAAAAGAACAGCCGAAAATGCGCCGCAAGATCGGCTGCAGCGTAACCCAGCGCATCCAGGCACTGAAATCCTTGTCACCATCGGAGAATTCGATCGTAGAAGTTTTGGCTGTCCAGAAGCGCCGGTTCTCCTCCAACGCACTGGCCAGCGTTTCGGCAGAGGCGAACCGGGAGAATTCCGCCAGTCCGCTTTCCCGACTGTCCGCCATGCCGACAGCGACAATATATTCGCGACTATCACCGGGACCTAAGGTCACAGTCGCAAAACGTAAAGCACCGGCCGCCTCGCTGCCGTTACGTTCCGCATCCACCAGCGCCGTTGGCTTCCGATCCTCCAACACGGCAACCGGCCGACTCCAGTCGCCGCCCGCGCCCAGAAAATTTTCTACCGTCGGAAACGTGCCCACTGGAGCGGCTCCGTTACCTTCGGCGCCAAATACATAATATACGCCACGCCCGGGCCGATGCCCCTCCTCGTTGAACAACATGGTAGGCTCGACGACAACACCCGCATCGGCCTGTTCGATTCGATTTAATAGCGCGGTCACGTGCTCATGGTCATGCTTGTTCGCCAGTGCCCTGGCAAAAATAGGAACGACCGCAGTAGGCGTATACGTCACAGCAACAGCCGAGACATTCCGCACCGTAAACCGCGTCAGCTCCATCCGCTCTCCTGAAACCGGTACAAAAGTCAATGCTGACAATTCCAAACCCTGTTGAGGAAACAACCGCGTCACTTTGTGCCAAAGCTGCCCCAACTCGACGACAACCTCGCCATCCGGCGCATCTGCCGCCGACTTTATGCCGTTCTTTTCAGTATACAGAAAGAAATTCCGCACTGGCCCGCGCAAATCCTCCCGCGATGCCGGCTTGGTCAAATACCTGCTTTTATCGATCTTGATATCACCGGAAAGAAGCGGCGTAATGGCGGACTTGATGCCCTGACCATCGACCCCGCATAGCGGAGCATAGAGCAACCTAAGCCTGGCTGCCGAGGATGAGTGAACGGTTGTTCCGTCTGGAAGATATTCAAAAGAGTTTGCGCCGGGCATGTTGCTCCTTAAATGAAGCGATATTGTATCCCAGCTCCTATAAAAGGACAAGTATTTTCAACTTGAAATAGATATATATAAAATTAGTTAAACAACTGAACGAATATACGAATGACGTCGAGAAAGAAATGGTGGGCTATACTGTTTCGAGCGAATACTTAACTATGCGGTGTATTTTCATCAAATCTACTTTATGAAACTGAATACCAGCTTCCCATACTTGTGGAGCATGGTTATGTATCCAGCGTACACGACCATTCAGGTCTACAGGACTATGTCCATCCGGCAGCTTAATAGACAGCGAAAGTATGTCGTCAATATAAAGACGGTCGCGCGTTGCGATCCTAGCACCAGTCGCTGAAACATCGCGCAAATAAACATCCCGCCCAAAGTCTTCCGCCGAATCCTTGAATTTGGTGGGAAACCTGGCTATAAAACGCGCAAAAAGGCGCCTTTCTAGCTGCTCCATATATATCCTTTTTATTGAAGAAGCCTCTGAGTGCCGCTGTAGCGAGGCCAACTACAAGGTTTCGCGAGCTGACAACCGGTTGTTCAACGTGCTTTCTAAATCTTCCCGTGAACCGTCTATTATATCGGAAAAGGTCAACCCTATCCGATATTGCTCAGAATCAGACAGCTTCCGCACCCATTTTACCTCTCCGATCACTAGGACCGGCTCTGACTCAGAGCGTAAGGCCAGCTCTATAGCGATCTTCTCATGTAGAGGAATGGAATGATTGGAAATAAACCCAATGCCATCCCGGCTGATATCAACGGTTTTGGTCTTGGCGAAAACAGAGCCTTCCTGGCAATCCACAGGAACAAGGCAATTAAATCGAATGGCTTTTCTTTTATCGGCAATGTTATTCATACGATGTCATTCTACAGTTGACTTAACGGTTTTCAAGTTCTTTTCCAAAAATCATTCTCCACAATCTCCAAATAGCAGACAACAATCTTCCTCGGCAGGAACCACTTGCAATAATGTCGTCCACAGCGCTGTGAGTATAACACACAAAATAATAACCGAAAAGTTTCTGACAAAAAAATGTGAATTGTAAAATGAAGTGCGACAAAAAGGGGCAAAATAAGAAAGCCTCATAGATCGAAGAAAACTGTTACTTTGTGAGTTCTTGAGACAAACAAAGAACAGGAGATCTATGAGGCGAAGAGAT
>JAAXVU010000033.1 GCA_013335325.1 Candidatus Omnitrophota bacterium
TGGATCGTAAAATTACCGCCCGTTTGCAGGGGCGTATCGGTCCGCCAATATTGCAGCCTTTCTACGATGTCGCTAAACTCTGCCAGAAGCAGACGTTGATCGTGCGTCCTTCGCAGAATATTTACATGCAGTTCTTCCTTTTGTTCACCATCTTTACCGGCGCGCTGTTTTTCTCCGGCGGAGATCTCCTGCTGGTTATCTTCTCGCTGACCATGGCAGGTGTATTTTTCGCTTTGGGCGGCTTCAAGGCCAGTTCGCCGTACAGCTTTATCGGCGCTCAGCGCGAGATCCTGCAGATGATGTCCTACGAGCCGGCAGTATTGATGGCGGCGGTCGGCATTTATATGGTGACCGGCAGTTTCGAGGTGTCTAAAGTCGTAGCCTATCCTCAGCCGCTGATTACGCAGCTGCCGGGTATTTTCTTTGCCTTCTTTTTTATATTGACCATCAAGTTCCGCAAGTCGCCGTTCGATCTGTCGACTTCGCACCACGCGCACCAGGAACTGGTAAAGGGCATCACGACGGAATATTCCGGCAAGACCCTGGCGATGATCGAGATCGCTCACTGGTACGAGTATGTCTTTGTGCTGGGCATCGGGTATCTTTTCTTCGCCTCGAATGTCTGGCTTGGCCTTTTGGCGACGCTGGTTATCTTTGAGTTGCAGTTGATCATAGACAATGCCGCGGCCCGCGTGCGCTGGCAAATGATGCTGGCGAGTGCCTGGATGGTGGCGCTGGTGGCGGGCGGGTTGAACATTTTCTACTTGATGTTAAGGGGATAACATGGGAGCACTTTCCAAATCACCCTGGATTATTCACTACGACGGGTCCAGTTGTAACGGCTGCGATATCGAGGTTCTGGCGGTGTTGATGCCGCGTTTCGACGTCGAGCGTTTCGGTGTGATCAACACCGGCAACCCCAAGCATGCGGATATCCTGCTTTTGACCGGTTCTATAAACGAACAGAACAAGTCGGTGGTGCTGAATATTTACGATCAGATGCCTGACCCCAAGGTGGTCTTGGCCGTCGGTATTTGCGCTACGTCGGGCGGCATCTTCCGTGAATGCTACAACGTGATGGGCGGCGCCGACAAGGTTCTGCCGGTCGACGTCTACGTTCCCGGTTGCGCGGTGCGTCCGGAGGCCCTGATCGACGGAGTCGTTCAGGCAGTAGGTATCCTGGAAAAAAAGAGAGCCGCGCAAAAAGCGGGCAAGGCATAACGATGGGACAACAAAACATTATTGATATTCAGGTTTCCGAGCTGGCGGCCAAGGTGACGGCTATGAAGTCGGAAGGACAGCGCCTGGTACAGATCTGCTGCACCAAGCTTCCGGACAAGCTGGAACTGCACTATTCCTTCGACAAGAACTATGACTTCACCAGCTTTCGCGTGACGCTGGCGGACGCCACGGTCAAGGTGCCGAGCGTCAGCGGTATTTATTTGAGCGCGTTTATCTACGAGAACGAGATACATGACCTGTTCGGAATACAGGTTGACGGCATAGCGGTGGATTATAAAGGCAAGTTTTATCGCACGGCCAAGCCCCGCGCCTTTAACCCCGAGCAGACGCCAGGAGGCCAGGCATGAGCGGACGCACTGTTATCCCATTCGGGCCTCAGCATCCGGTGTTGCCAGAGCCGATCCATCTGGACCTTGTCGTCGAAGACGAGAAGGTGGTCGAGGCTATTCCTTCGATCGGATTTATCCACCGCGGGCTGGAGCGCCTGGTAGAGAAGAAGGATTTCGTCGATTTCACCTATGTAGCTGAGCGTATCTGCGGCATCTGCAGTTTTATCCACGGCATGACCTATTGCATGGCGGTAGAAGAACTCCTCAAGCTGGAGATCCCTGAGCGCGCCAAGTATTTGCGGGTTATCTGGTCCGAGCTTTCCAGGATACACAGTCACCTTTTGTGGATGGGCCTGACGGCCGATGCCTTTGGCTTCGAGAGCCTTTTCATGCAGTCCTGGCAGTTGCGCGAGAAGATCTTGGACATTATCGAGGAGACCACCGGAGGACGAGTTATTTTTGGTTCCGCCAAGGTGGGCGGCGTCCGGCGCGACATATCCGCCGACAAACTGCAGGATATCCTGAAGAAATTACGTTCTTACCAGAACCAGTTCGCAGAGATCGGCGGCGTTTTCCTGCGCGACGCTACCGTCAAGCACCGCATGCAGGGTGTCGGGGTTCTCACCAGTGAACAGGCCCAGGTGCTGGGGGCGGTGGGGCCGACTTTGCGCGGCAGCGGTATCGCCGCTGACCTACGCATGACCGGTTATGCAGCTTACGGCAAGTTAGGGTTCAGTCCGGTAGTCGAGACCGCCGGAGATTGCTACGCTCGTTGCCAGGTGCGCATTCGCGAACTGGACCAGTCGGTGGATCTTATAGAAAAGGCCGCGGCCCAGATGGCGGAAGGCCCGATCGAAGTCAAGGTGGCTGGTACTCCTACCGGTGATTTCTTTGCCCGTACCGAGCAGCCCCGGGGCGAAGTTATCTATTATGCCAAAGGTAACGGAACGAAATTTTTGCAGCGCATGCGCGTGCGTACGCCGACGTTTGCCAATATACCTCCGCTCCTGACGATGCTGGGCGGTTGCCAGCTGGCGGATGTACCAGTGATAGTTTTGACGATAGACCCCTGTATCAGTTGCGCGGAGAGGTAATTTATGTCGTTGCTTGGAATGACGGGAACCATTATCAAGAATTTGTGCGCCGGACCGGTGACGGAACGCTATCCTTTTGTGCCGAAGGAGTATCCCGCCGGAGCGCGTGGCAAGGTCAATATAGAGATCAACAAGTGTATCTTTTGCGGTATTTGCCAGCGCAAATGTCCGACCGCGGCCATCACAGTAACTAAAGAACCCAAGACTTGGGTCATTGACCGGCTGCGTTGCATATCCTGCAGCGCCTGCGTCGAGGTCTGTCCCAAGAAATGTCTGGCGTTGGACGTTAAATATTCCCCCTGTTCCGTGGCGGCCCAGAAAGATTCTTTCCTTCCCGATGCCGGTACTCCGTCCCAGACGGCGTAAGAAAGGCTTACCATGCATGAATCCCATCAGGTCCAGCGGCTGATCCAGGAAGCCCGGCAGATGGCTGCCGAGCGCAAGGCATCCAAGGTCAAGAAAGTGACGATCGTCGTCGGTGAGTTGCTGGGGTTTGACGAAATGTCGGTCCGGCTGCACTGGGAAGAGTTTGCCATCGGCACGCCTTTGGCAGACGCCGAACTGGAGATCCGTTTTGTTCCTGCCCGCCTGCGGTGTCCTAAGTGTTCCGCTTTATTCCCCAAGAAAGGCTCGGACTTGTCTTGTCCGACTTGCAAGATCATGGGCTCTCCCACAGATACAGGGAGAGAATTCCTCATAGAAGATATGGCGGTCTGATTTCTATAGCCCCAAAGTGATGTCCTGTATGACAGGCTAGCGAGGGGATGGAGAACAAGTATGACTTTAAGCATTGTCTGGTGGTTGATCTTCGCCGTCTCGATCATGGGATTGTTGGTCCTGGATTTCCGTCTTTTTAGCGGCCGCGAACGCGAGGTCTCGATCCGGGAGGCGGCGATCTGGAGCGTGATCTGGGTTGTGGTGGCCCTGGCCTTCAACGCCGGGGTGTTCTTCCTGGGGAACCACGAGCAGGGCGTCAATTTTCTTACCGGATATCTGGTGGAACGCGCTCTCAGTATGGACAATATTTTTGTCTTCCTGCTTATCTTCAACTACTTTAAAGTCCCGTCACAGACCAGGCAAAACGTTCTTTTTTGGGGCATAGTGTTGGCCTTGGTGTTCCGTGTTATTTTTATTGCCGCCGGGGTGGCGATCATCAATGCTTTTCACTGGACGATCTATGTGCTGGGCGCTTTTCTTGTCTTTGTAGGCTTCAAGATGTTTTTCTCCGGGGACAAGGAGATCGACCTGGACAATAACAAGATGCTTCGCTTGCTGCGCCGGGTTGTGCCAGTCTCCGCAGGGTACAGCGGCGCCAGCTTTGTAGTGCGATTGAAAGGAGTAAGAACGTTTACTCCGCTGGTCTTGGTTTTTCTTATGGTAGCTGTTATGGATATCGTATTTGCAATAGATTCCATTCCGGCGATACTGGCGATCACGACTGACCCGTTTGTGGTGTATACGTCCAATATCTTCGCCATTCTGGGGCTACGGGCCCTGTTTGCGGTCATCGCGGGCTTGGCCGATGCGTTTCGTTTTCTGAACATCGGACTGGCGTGCATCCTCGTTCTGGTAGGCGTCAAGATGGTGCTGGCGGATGTGTGGCATGTTCCGGTTACCATTACCCTTGCGGCGGTGGGGACGATACTGCTGCTTGCCATAGCCGCGTCTGTTGTTATTCCGAGCGGTGATGCTCATTCTTCTGCACGTTCCGGGTCAGGTAAGCCGGAATAGTGCTGGTTGCTCGTACGGGGAGTTGGCCGAAGCAGGGCGGGGATTTTTTTCAAAATGGCTTCGACTTGCCATTAGGATTATGTTAGGATTTTTTCGTTGATCCCCCAGATCATATAATGTTGGTTTTTCATAGCCTTCACACTATTGACGTGGGCGTTTTTTACTACGCGGATAAGGCTGGGGTATCTTTTTCAGATCCATAGGGCAATGGAGATTCGCTATGCGGCATACTACAAATTCTTTTGGCGGTCTGGCAGTGGCGTTGCTATCGGCCACGTTGGTCTTAGCTTCTTCCGGCTGTGTCTATTTGGCCGTCGGTGCGCTGGGGGTGGTGGGCGGATATGTGGTCAGTCCGGATACAGTCGAAGGTACGATAAACTTTTCCTTGGGTGAGACGTGGGATGCATCCAAGGAGATTGTCCGGATAATGGGGACGGTTGTAGAGGAAAATGAAGCCATAGGCCAGCTCGTAGCAACTGTCAATGGCACCAGGGTGACGGTTAGTATTTTGACCATTAACTCTTCATCCAGCAAGCTTTCGGTCAAGGCGAGGAAGTCTTTCATGCCCAAGATCGACGTTGCTCAGGATGTTTATACCAAGATCGTCAACAGCATGGGTAAGTGAGCCGTCCTGTAATATTGTCCTATCTTGCTGCCGGTTATCAGCTTACGTTTAAGTTTTAAGAGTAGTTGCGCCAAGCGTTAATTCGTCTATAATACCCACTTATTTGAATGGCTGTAGAGCCGTTGGAATAGATCGAAATACCAGATAACAGGAGGAGTTGTATGATGTCACGTTTCAAAAGGTTTAATAACTTCGCGTTGATGGCAGGCCTGGCGGTTCTGGCCCTGGCTGTCGGCGCTAGTGCTGCCATGGCCAGTGAGGCGGAACTGATCGTCCCCAACCTGGCTTCAGGGGTGTTCCTAGGCGGCATAGACGGCAAGACGCTGTTGACCTGGGGCATACTGATCTGCCTGGGCGGCTTTGCGTTTGGTCTCTATCAGTTTGTCAGCGTCATGAAGATGCCGGTCCATAAGTCGATGAAAGACATTTCAGAGTTAATTTATGAGACCTGCAAGACGTACCTCATCACCCAGGGCAAGTTCCTGCTGATCCTGGAAGCCATTATTGGTGTGGTCATTGTGGCCTATTTCGGCGGACTTCGTCATTTCGAGGCCGTCAAAGTAGTGATGATCCTGATCTGCTCGCTTATCGGTATCGCCGGCAGCTACGCAGTGGCCTGGTTCGGCATGCGCATTAATACTATGGCGAACTCCCGTTCGGCTTTTGCTTCTTTGACCGGTTCGCCGTATCCTGTCTATTCAATACCGCTGCAGGCCGGCATGTCGATCGGTATGTTGCTTATTTCGACCGAGCTTTTGGTCATGCTCTGCATCCTGCTTTTCATTGATCCTTCATATGCCGGTCCGTGCTTTATCGGTTTCGCCATCGGCGAGTCTTTGGGCGCATCGGTTCTGCGTATCGCGGGCGGTATCTTCACCAAGATCGCGGATATCGGTTCGGACCTGATGAAGATCGTATTTAACGTCAAGGAAGACGACGCTCGCAACCCTGGCGTCATCGCGGACTGCACCGGCGACAATGCCGGCGATTCCGTGGGGCCAACGGCCGACGGGTTTGAGACTTACGGCGTAACAGGCGTCGCGCTCATCTCTTTCATTCTTTTGGCAGTTAAGGACCCGGCGGTACAGGTCATGCTTTTGGTCTGGATATTCGTCATGCGTCTTCTCATGATCATCGCCAGCTCGGTGTCCTATTTTATCAACGAGGCCATCGCCAAGGCCAAGTACGAGAAGGTCAGCAAGATGAACTTCGAGGTTCCGTTGACATCTCTGGTGTGGATCACCTCGCTCGTCTCGGTGGCGCTGACCTATGCCGCGTCATATTTACTGATCCCGACACTCGGCGACGGATCGCTGTGGTGGAAGCTCGCCACGATCATTACCTGCGGTACGCTGGCAGGCGCGATCATACCGGAGATCGTCAAGATATTCACCTCGACGGAATCGGCGTTCGTGCAGAACATCGTGCAGTCTTCGCGCCAGGGCGGTGCTTCACTGAACATCCTCTCCGGGTTTACGACCGGATGCTTCAGCGGATATTGGATGGGCTTGTGCATTATCACGTTGATGGCTATCGCGTATGTGGTATCCCTGGCCGGCCTGGGCACGATCATGCTGGCCCCGGCTATCTTCGCCTTCGGTCTGGTGGCGTTCGGCTTCTTAGGTATGGGTCCGGTCACTATCGCGGTCGATTCTTACGGCCCGGTCGCGGATAACGCCCAGTCGATCTACGAATTGTCCCTGATCGAGCAGATCCCCAACATTAAAGAGCAAGTCAAGAAAGAGTTCGGCTTTACGCCTGACTTTGAGAAGGCTAAGCATAATCTGGAATCCAACGACGGAGCCGGCAACACCTTCAAGGCGACGTCCAAGCCGGTATTGATCGGCACCGCGGTCGTCGGTGCTACCACTATGATCTTCTCGATCATCGTGATCCTGACGCAGGGCCTGACTACCGGTATCGAGCAGCTCTCGATCCTGCATCCGCCGTTTTTGCTGGGGTTGGTCGCGGGCGGCGCGGTGATCTACTGGTTCACCGGCGCTTCCACGATGGCGGTGACCTCCGGCGCGTATCATGCGGTGGAGTTTATCAAGAAGAACATGAAGCTGGAAGGTGCGGTTAAGGCCTCGACCGAAGATTCCAAGAAGGTTGTCGAGATCTGCACCAAATATGCCCAGAAAGGCATGATCAACCTGTTCATGGCGATCTTCTTCGGCACGTTGGCCTTTGCCTGCGTGAATCCGTATTTCTTCATCGGGTATCTTATCTCGATCGCGTTCTTCGGTCTTTATCAGGCGGTCTTTATGGCCAATGCCGGTGGCGCCTGGGACAATGCCAAGAAGGTGGTAGAGGTTGACCTGCGTGAGAAGGGTACTGATCTGCACGCGGCTTCGGTGGTGGGCGATACTGTCGGCGATCCGTTCAAGGATACTTCTTCGGTCGCGCTTAACCCGATCATCAAGTTCACGACGCTGTTCGGCTTGCTGGCGATCGAGATCGCCATTACGCTTCCGGCCAACGTGAACGCGATCCTGGCGGTGGCGTTCTACGCCGTCTCGGTTTTCTTTGTGCTCAAGTCCTTCAACGATATGAGAATTAATCCTGAAGGCGCTGAGAAGAAGTCTTGCGGATGCTGCTGATCCGTTAAGTGTAGTTTCGTATAGTTGGATATTGCTTAAGGCCCTGTCTCGCGACAGGGCCTTAAATTTTCTGGCGCTATCGGCGTGAAAACGCTGTTGACAAGCCGAATTCTTTGGATAGAATAAAGGCCGTTTTGCAGCGTATTTTTCATTTTGCCGAGATAGCTCAGTTGGTAGAGCGAAGGACTGAAAATCCTTGCGTCCCCAGTTCAATTCTGGGTCTCGGCACCATTTCTTTCATTAATGCAAAAAACTTCCTTCCCGTATGGGAGGAAGTTTTTTGCTTTTTAGGAAAAGAAATGGTGCCCTGGCGACGCTCCGTCGTTGCCAGGGCCTATTTTGATAAGCGTCCCTCGGCCCAGCGCAAGCGGGGCCTCGGAATTCCGTTCCGCTTTTCCCAGGGTAGACAGTAAGGAAGCGGAACTACAGCGCCGTTCAAGCCATGGCACAGACTTCGTCGCCAAGTCAGGACACCATTTATTTCAGTCTGGTAATGTTGCAGTGAGACAAGACGGGTCTCTTGTATCAGGTGGGGCGGAGGGCCTTAAGAGATGCCAGTGCGTGTGTGTTGAAAGGCAATTTGGCAGCGTAGGCCCTTGACAGTCAGCAATCAAATGTTATTATGCCACAAGAGTTTCCGATATTATGGCTGGTCAGTCAGTGGCCAAAAAATATTGGCTAACTTCATCTTTATAGATTATACTTTCTCGATGCTCATTAAGACTTATATTATGGGGAGGTAATAAATGGTCAAGTCGTTTAGAAATGTGGTGCTTGCATCTATTATCTTCGCTGCCTGCTTTGCCCTTACGACCGCAGCACATGCTTTCAAGATCGGCGATGTGGACGTCAATACGTTGATATCCGCCAGTGAGCGTTTCGATGACAATATTACTTCTGTGAAGACCAACAAGATAAGCGACAACATTACTAGCCTTACCGTGGGGCTGAATGCCTCCGCTCAAGGGAAAACCCGCAATTTGTCACTCAATGGCTCCATCAGCCATGAATTCTTTAGCCAGGAAAAACAGTACGACAATACTTCGGAAAATTTAAGCGCATCGTACAGCCGGCAGTTTGATGAATACCGCAGCCTGGGCCTCAGTGAATCATTTACCCATGCCGAGGATCCGCAGACTTTTTCTGACGAGTTCGGTCAGGTCGGTGTTCGTCGCCGGAGTTATTATTTGAACCGTTTCGGCATGGACTATAGGAAGGATATTTCCAAACAGTTCAGCGTTTCGGCCGGATACCAGAACGAATTTTATAATCGCGCAGGCTCGGATTCAGTAGATTCTGCCCTAAACGGTGTGGATTTGCGTGGAGACTATTCTTTTAGCTCGGCGACGATAGTATCATCGGTCCTGGGGCTGTCCCAGCGGCAATACGACCCGGGCGATAACATTTATACGACTACTATGGATGCTGTCTTGCGACAGTTTCTGACCAAGCAGTTTTATGCTGACTTTATGCTGGGTGTTAGTCACCTGCAGGTAAGCGGCGGCGACAGTTATACCGAGCCGCGGTATCAGTTTTCGTTGACGGATGAGGTCAGTGAAAAGACCCGGTATTCCTGGTCGATACAGAAGCAGTTTACCACCAACCCTTCGAACAGCGATGTTTTCGACCAGTGGCGTACCAGCATAGATTTGAGCCACCGTGTCTACCAGCGGCTGACTTTGGGGGCATCACTCTTTTATGGTGAAGGTGAGTATGTTGGGCAGAACATAAAGGATAAATTCACCGGCGCCAACGGCTCGTTGGAATATGAACTTAAGCCAAGCACTTCGGTTTACTTGTCAAACACCTATTCTCGGACTGCCTCGACGGACAATGGGCGTGAATACGCCAGGAACGTGATCACGCTGGGGCTGCGGGGCCGTTTTTAACCCATTTTGAGTATTAATTATGCTTAGAGAGCACGCTACGTTATTTCGTCGATCCATGATGATAGCTGACTTGGCTATCGTGACGGGTTCCAGCCTGTTGGCATACTGGTTGCGTAATTCGGTGGATAAGTTGTTGCCTATGGCCGATTACACCTGGCCCTTCATCTTTTTGCTGGTTGTATGGGGAGCCTGTCTGGCTTATTCCGGCATGTACGAGTCTTTTCGTCTGAAGAAGGTTGGCGAGGTGCTTTTTATCATATACCAGTCGATTTATATTGGTTTCTTTGTCTTCGCCGGGCTGTGTTATTTGTTCCATATTGTGCAGGTGAGTCGATCGTTGGTGGTACTGACATTTATTTTTAGCGCTATCGGAATAACTATTCAAAAACTTACCCTCATGGCGGTGTTCCGCTGGTTGCGTAAGAAGGGTCTGAATTTCAGGAATGTGCTGATAGTAGGTACTGGTCCGCGTGCCCAGCGTTTGATCCAGGCTTTGGACCATAACAAGGATACGGGTTTAAAGATCATCGGCCTTCTGGACCAGGATGCCGCCTTGGTAGGCAAGGAGGTTCTGGGTCATAAGGTTCTGGGTACTCTGGCGGAGCTGCCGGGCATTACCAAGGCCAATGTTGTCGACGAGGTATTCTTTGTCGTCCCCCGTTCCTGGCTGGGCCAGATAGAGGACGCTATTCAGTATTTGGAAACGTTAGGCGTCAGGGTGGGGGTCGCGGTAGATTATTTTAACGTGGCTTTTGCGCGTGCCAAGCAGACGGATCTGTTCGATATGCCGTTTATGTCTTTTGAGACGGTCTCTGACAAGCTGCTTTTGCTGGTTATGAAGAGGTTTATGGATATTGTTTTATCCGGACTGGCGCTATTAATACTTATGCCGTTATTGCTGGCGGTGGCCGTGCTTATAAAATTGACCTCTCCAGGGCCCGTATTTTTTGTGCAGAAGCGCGTCAGCATGAACGGACGTATTTTTAATCTTTATAAGTTTCGCACTATGGTCAAAGATGCCGAGGCCAAACTGGCTGAGCTGCAGCATCTTAATGAAATGCAAGGCCCGGTCTTTAAGATCACCAAAGACCCGCGCATAACCCCGCTGGGGGCCTTTTTGAGGAAGACCAGCATTGACGAGCTGCCGCAATTCTTGAATGTCTGGCGGGGCGATATGAGCCTGGTCGGTCCGCGTCCGCCGTTGCCGAAAGAGGTCGAGAAATACGATGACTGGCAGCGTCGGCGGCTCAGTATGCGTCCGGGCATAACCTGTCTGTGGCAGATAAACGGTCGCAACAAGATCACGGATTTTGAGGAATGGGCCAAATTGGATCTGAAATACATCGACAACTGGTCGTTGTGGCTCGACTTGGAGATATTGGCGAGGACGGTTCCCGTAGTCGTATTTGGCGTTGGAGCAAAATAAGAAGATTGTCTGCGAGCATAAAACATGAGGAGGTCTTAACGTGAAGAGTATATTTTTGATAATGTCGGTCTTGGGCGCGGCGGTAATATGTGCCGTACCGGCCGGGGCGGAGGATCAGCCCAGTCAGCCGTCGGCCCAGGAAGAAATGCTATTGCCTTTGTTGGATAACCAAAGCAAGGTGTCAATCTCCGGAGATCCGACCGCCGCCGGGGTAGTTATGGCTGGTCGGCCTAGCCAGCCAGTAGCGGAAGCGGCGGCCAAGTCCGAGACCAAGGCCGTCTCGGGTGAAGGATATCTGGTCGGCGTAAACGACATTCTGGAGATATCGGTGTTGGAGCCGGAAGAGTTGCTTCGCCTGGTTCGGGTTGCACCCGACGGAACCATTACTTTTCCGTATATTGGTACGGTAATGGTCAAAGGGCTCAATATTCCGCAGATCGAAGAAAAGATCCGGCTTGAGTTGTCCGACGGCTATCTGAAGTTCCCGGTAGTACAGGTGGCGCTCAAGGAATCAAACTCCAAGCTGTACATGGTCTACGGCGAGGTCAACCGTCCAGGCTCCTATCAGCTGGAGGAGTACAGCACGGTCATGAGGGCGATCTCGGTAGCGGGTGGTTTTACCAAGTTCGGCAATTCGTCACGGGTGAAGGTGTTGCGCCCCCGGCAGAACGGGCAGGGGTATGACACGGTCAAGATAGATATAAACAAGGTGATGGGCGGCGATTCCACCGAGGACGTTCAGCTCAAAGCGGGCGACATGGTCGTCGTATCGGAAGGAGTCTTTTGATGGACAGTATAGATTCTCCCAATACAGAGAACGTGCTCACTTTCCGTGACTATGTACAGGTGCTATTTCGGCAGCAGGCCGTTATTGCAGTGAGCATTATTACGGTATTAGCTACCGCGTTTATAGGTCTCAAGCTGCAGACCAAGATGTACGAATCGACCGTGAAGATGCTGATCAGCGCGCAAAAGCAGGTCGAATCTCCCTATTACAAGGAAGCTTATGGCATGCGGGAGACCGAGCCGACGCTGACCCAGAGCGAGATCGTCAAATCTGACCCGATCATTATGCGAGTGGTGACGGCCCAGTCCTTGCAACGTCGCCCTTTGGACGATGAGAAGCAGTTCGCCTCGCCTCTTCGGGCCAAGGCTATCGAGTTGGATACCAAGATGTTCGTGGCCAAGCTCAAGTCGGTGCCGCCGGCCCAGCAGGAAGCCCTGTTATATCGTCGGGCCAAAGAGATGCTAAAGGCTTCAATTAAAGTTGAGCCGATACGCGACACCAATATGTTCACGATAACCGTGCGGGACTATAACCCTATCGGTGCTGCCATCCTGGCGAATACTGTGAGTCGTTCTTACGTCATTTTCGACCTGGAGCAGCAGCTGGCAGAATTGAAGATGAAGTACGGCGAGAAGCATCCAAAGGTCATGTACTTGAAAGACAATATCGCCAAAATGCAGAAGAGCCTGGACGGCCAACCGTTGGAAGACATCGAGGCTATCGGGCCGGCCAGCGTTAAGATAATTGAACAGGCCTCTGTGCCTTTGGAGCCTACCGGCATGCGCAAGCAGGTCACCTTTATGCTGGCCTTTGTGATGAGCATCTTTTTGGGAGTTATGCTGGCATTTGTTTTTGAATATGCGGACCAGAGTCTGAAGACTCCCCGCGATATTGAGCAGGTGTTGGGCTTGTCCTGTCTGGGCTCTATACGTCGTCGTCGCTTTTGGCAGAAGCCTCTGGTCAACTTTGCCGCCAAGCCGACTGCATATAGCCATTCAATACAGTCGCTTTGCGATCATCTGTATCTGGTGTTAAAAGAGAAGGGGATAGCTTCCCTCATGATCGTCGCCACTATGAAGTTGGAAGACGCTTTGACGGTGGTGGTGAATATGGCCGCCTACATATCGGGTTCTCTGAAGCACAGAGTCTTGGTGGTGGATGCGGACTTCCGTGTTCCGGCGGTGCATAAGGTTTATAAAGTCAAGAATGATAATGGCCTGGCGGATTATCTTGAAGGCAAGGTCGCTTTTAAGGATCTGGTAAAGCCGGTCACTGACAACCTGGCCGTGGTAGCCGCTGGGGACACTGAGCTTAATCCGATCATTTTGCTGGATTCAGACAAAATGGACGTCTTTATGAAAGAGGCCAAGGCGTCTTACGATTTCGTGTTGGTCCGCTCGTCAGCAATGCGCAATCATCGGGATCCATCGGTATTGATCAAGCATATCGACGCGTTATTGGTCATAGTTGATGCGGGCAAGGTTCGCCGTCTGGTGGCTCAAAAAGCTTTCGAGCCATTACAGAATAAGGCGCGGCATAATCTGGGGGCGCTTTTGGTGAACCGTACATTCCCCATACCTAAGTGGATCTACGACAGGATCTGATACTGCCAGGACGCGGTAACAGCGCAATATACCAGGGGAAGGCTCAGGCCTTCCCCCTTTTTTTCATGTTCTGCCGCCAGCATGTCCGCTATATCAGTGAGGGGCGTACTAAGGATTGACCGCACTTTTGCATCCTTTCTCTTATTTATCCTGCATATGGGTTTATACGGTGTGTTTGCGGCGCAGTATGCGTCCTAATACAGGCAGGCCGCCTAACCCATAAAGTACACAGGCCAAAGGTTCCGGCGTTACCACAAAGCTTGTTTCAGCTTTATCTACTAGCGACGTGCCAGATAAAAGCTGGCCTTTGACTGTCCAGGGACCGGGTTGTTTGTCCTTGTTCCAGTAAAGCAAGCTGAACCAGAATTCAGTGCCGCTGGCAGTGGTTATGCTGCGGGTCCGGGAGCGTTCCTTTAGGTCTGGGCCGGTCCAGTAGGAACGCAAAGAGCCGGTAACGGCAGGGGCGATCTTCATATAAAGGTAGGGGGTGTCGTTGAGGCCGAATGAGCTGTTTTGAATACGGGAGGTAGAGAGCAGGGGGTCATTGCTGGCCACCATCTTGAATTCGGTGAAGCTGGGGGCTGTTAGTGGATCTTGCGCCTGGGAGTTGGTGATGCAGGCGGTGCCTAGCAGGCATAGCACGGCTGTCAGGGAAATTAGAAGAGCTTTCATATGACACCTCGTTCGGTTGGAATTTTATACGCGGTCCTGGGGAAGAACCGGAGAAAGTATATGAGCTGGTTGATAATTTGTCAAGAATATATTTGACCGATTATCAAAGACGGGATTAGTAGTAGGGTGTATTTAGCAAAAGAAAAAGCCCGAACCATTGAATGATCCGGGCTTTAAAAGCTTGATCGATATTTCGAATTATGCGCTGAGCTGCTTGCGACGACGGAGGAAATGGGCCGCTAAAGGCAAGCCACCCATTCCGTAGAGCACCATAGAGATCGGCTCCGGCGTTACTACGAAACTGGCTTCTGCAGGGCAAATCTTATCATTGATCTTATATCCATGCCGGGTGGCTTCTCCGATAAAACCGCTGATAGTCCAGGTACCGATCTTATTCTTGTCATTAATGCTGTTCCATGCGGCTAATGAGATCCAGGCTTCGCCTTTCTTATTGACGGAAGTCCATTTGGTTACGAAGGTTTTATCCAGCTGATTTAACCACTCGGTGCTGACTTTGTCTTTCTTGTTGGCTATTTTTACATAGACCCACGGTGTTTCATTCAAGGAGAAGGTGGTCTGCTCTTTCTTGGATCCCTCGGCTCCGACAATACGGAAAATAGTGAATTCCTTGGTACAGCTAGGACCGTCACAGGCAGATGAAATGCCGGTAAAGATTGTCGAAAGGAACATGGCAGCAATAATTAATAAAACGTTCTTTCTCATTGAAAGGCCTCCAGATAGATTTTTTCTTTTTGAATATAGGCAAGTATAGACTACGAATTAAGAGAAAACAAGTATAAGCATGTGAATATTATGAACTGAATGCACTTATACTGAGTTTTATGATATATAACATATTGAGATTACAGCATTAGTAACTAATAAATAAAAAGCCTGAGCCGGTTACCCAGCTCAGGCTTTTTATGCGATATAGATCAATAATTATGCTGCGATCTGCTTACGACGACGGAGGAAATGGGCCGCCAAAGGCAGTCCGCCCATCCCGTAGAGCACCATAGCCATCGGCTCAGGTGTAACTACGAAATTGGTTGTTGCGCACTTGAGAAGTGTGCGTCCCTCTTTCATATAACCAGTCACGTTCCAGTTGCCCAATTTCTGATTAGCCGGCAGAGTGTTCCAGTTGCTCAAAGACAGCCAACCTTCGGAGTCACTGGTGCTGACAGTATCTGTCACCATTGAAGATGAATTCAAGGGGGAGAGCCAGAACGTGAATACATTA
>JAAXVU010000177.1 GCA_013335325.1 Candidatus Omnitrophota bacterium
GTGTCGACGGTTGGAATCAATGAAGAAGTTATCCGCAAATACATCGAGTGGCAAGGTAAGGAAGATAGCGGACAAACGAAGTTTGAATTCTAAGAATGCTACGGCCGTGAGGCCGTAGATATTTACTGAGTGGCGGTGGTGTTTATTTTCAACCTCGTTTGATCATCCAGCGAGGCAGTATTTTAGTGGTAATGGCGGAGCTAATATAAAACTAAGGGGGGCTAAATGAGTTTGAGAAACAAGTGGGTGCGATCATTGGTTTGTTTGGTGTCCGTTATCTTTATTTCATCATTAGTCACGGTAGGGCCGGTATTTGCAGAGGTAACACTAGATGAATTACTCGCAAGAGTTGAAAAGCTGGAGCAGGCAAATGCCAAACTTGAGCAGGAGAACGCTAGCCTGAAAACAGCGGTAGCTTCGCTGCAGGACAAGCAGTCGACTCAGGAAACCAAGCTGGCTTCCGTGCAATCTGCGCCGGCAGCTGCACCCGCGACGGTCCCGTCTGGCAATGTTCTTAAGACCAGAGGCGAAGTTGAGTTGTACGGTTTTGTCAAGGCGGATCTGGTGGTCTCCAGCCGCGATATGGCCAATTCCGGCGTCAGCATTACTCAATGTAACGCTTCACGTACTACCGCTACTGGCGGCGATGATCCAGAGACGCAGATGAGCGCGCAGGACACACGTCTGGGGCTTAAGTTAAAGGCGCCGGATTTGGATGACGGAGGCAAGCTGTCCGGGCAGTTTGAAATGGATTTTGGCAATTCCGGTGCGAACCTTTCTGGAAACTATACACCTAGAATGCGTCTAGCTTTTGTTCAGGTCGATTTCGACAAGTGGGCTGTCAATGCTGGACAAAATTGGGACTTCTTTGCTCCGTTGAATTCCAATCTATTGAACCCTGGTGCGCTTTACCGGGCCGGCAACTTGGGCACTCGTCATCCGCAGGCAAACTTGACGAACAAGTGGGGAGAGCTTCTGGGCGGCAAGGTGTTGACCAAGGTCGGTGTCATCGACACCGATGATTCTTTGGTGGAGGACACGGGAATGCCTGTGGCAGCTGCCTATGCCAGTTATGAGAGAAAGATACTGGGTGTCAAGTCGACGTTTGGTGTGGGTGGTATGTATGGACGTATCAATCTGCCTAAGAACGGTACGTCGCGTGATCCTATCTACGCCACGACGGCTGGACTAACCTTGCAGTTCACGGATTGGCTGGCGTTCAAGGGCGAGGGCTTTTCCGGTGTTGCTTTGAACAAGTTCCAGGGTGGGCCGGCCCAGACTGTGGGAGGCTCTTCATCAGCTACGTCGTATGTGCCGACCGCGAATTCTAAAGCCATTCCGGTCAAGGGTGGTTTTGTCGAGTTGACCTACAACCCGATCAAGAAGGTGGAAATGAACGTCGGTGCTGGTCTCGACAACGTAAACGAGGATATGGCGGCCTTTACTGCCTATGACAACACTACGGTGTGGTCTTACAACAAGACTTATTATACGAACCTGAAGTATAGTCTGAGTAAGGATCTCATTGTAGGGTTGGAATTCCAGAGGTTCCAGACCAAGTGGCTGGACAAGGCCCAGTCAAGCGACAACCGGGTTGAGACATCGCTTATTTACAAGTTCTAAGTTTAAATGTTGGCGAAAAGTTGTCTTAGAACATAAATATTAAAGGGAGGGATCGTCATGAAGAATATTATCACAACAGTTCTGGCCGGAATGTTGCTTGTCGGTATATCTGGGCCTGTGTTCTCTGCAGAGATTAAGGCGCAGGGGTCGGATACTACGATCAGCCTGGTCAAAGCGCTCGCCGAGGAATATCAGAAGGGCGGTGGCGATATGATCGATATTGAGGGCGGCGGTACTGCAGCTGGGATAAAGGCATGTGCTGCCGGAACGGTGCAGTTCGCGTTTACTACGCGCAAGATGAAGGATGACGAGGCTTCTCAGGGCATAGTTGCTGTGCCGTACGGTTTGGACGGGCTGGCAGTAGTGGTCAATAAGAACAATGCCCAGGAAGACATCAAGATCGCTGACCTTAAGGCTATCTACACCGGGACCAAGACCACATGGGACAATGGAAATCCGCTCATCGCGTTCAATGTCACGCCTGAATTAGCGGCCCGCGAGCTATTCAAGGACAAAGTGTTGGGCAAGGAGGCTGATTTTGCAGCTAATATTGCGGTTAAGCATCCTGGCGCCATGATACCGGCTCTGGCCAAGATCCCCAACGCCATCGGATATATGGCGGCGGGGGAAGTAAGTAGCAGTCCCGATATAAAGGCCTTGAAGATTGACGGTGTTGCTCCAGCAGAAAGCACGATCAGGGATGGTTCTTACCCTATGACTCGTACGCTTTTTATTGCGACCAAAGGTGCTCCTTCAGCTGAAGTGCAGAAGTTTATCGACTTTGTGATCGGCGAGAAAGGACAGCAGGTCGTTAAAGAACGCGGATATGTGGCTATAAAATAAGTGTTAAAACGTCTGGCAATTTGGATATAGGAGGCCGGCTGATGAAGGTCACAAAACTATCAGACATGAGTTTATCGCTAAAGTTACGGTTAGCGTTTATAGCTATCTTGCTGATAACCCTGATCTGTTGTGGTATCGGAGTAATGAATAGCGTGAAGGCGAACAAAAGCGTGACGACCATGCTGGATGTCAACATGGCCCAGGTTCAGCTGGCCTCCAAATCCAAGAGTGCGGTTCTAGCTAGCAACATGGCGGCAGCCACGTTCTTTTTGGATAAGAAAGAAGACTCGGCGAATTCCTGCCTAACCAGTGTGCGTGATTTAGAAGATAGTTTGAAAAAATTGTCCGGGCTTATCAGCGAAGACGCCAAGAAGGCTAAGATCAGCAAGTTGCTGGAGCAATCCCGTGAGTATAGGACTCTTTTCGAGGAGAGTGTCGTTCTTCTTAAGGAGAAAGGTCTGACACAGGCGGATGGTTTGCAGAACAAGTTGCGTACCGATGTCCGAACGGTGGAGGCCGAGATAGAAAAGCAGGGACTGGCTGAGTTGACCGTGCTTATGCTGCAATGTCGCCGTTACGAGAAGAATTATCTCATGGAGTTCGACAAGAAGAACATTGCTCAGGTGGAGACTAACATCAAGCAATTTGAAGGCACCATGGGGCAGTTCGGTCTTCCGAAAGATTTTCAGCAAAAGATCATGGGGCTTTTGAATGAGTACGATAAGAGTCTTAATGCAATAGTCAATATAGATGACAAGATACGCGGCAAACGCCAGGAGTTTGCTAAGGTGTCAGATGATATATCAGCAGCTATGGACAAGTTTGAACGTTCTGCCATGGAAGACGCCAGCCACGGCAAGGGCGCTTTGATATCAGCTTTGGACAAGGGGAGCCGTGTTTTGGGGATTTTGTTCGTGGTGGCGCTGATAGCAGGACTCTTTTTTACAATTGTGTTCGTCAATACCATTTCTGCGGCCCTGGGCCGGATGGTAAATCTTTTTGCGGATATTGCTCAGGGTGAGGGGGATTTGACCAAGAGACTGGATGACGGGGCCCGGGATGAGTTGGGCCAGTCGGCAAAATGGTTTAATATCTTCGCCGGCAAGATTGAAGAGATCGTCGCTAATGTCAGGGCGTCTGCCGAACAGCTTTTGTCTGTTATTACTGAGGTGTCGTCTGGGGCTCAGCAGATTGCCGATGGAGCGCAGCAGCAGTCAGCCTCGTTCGAGGAGTTGTCCTCTTCGGTGCAGACCAATG